>CAZEOW010000114.1:0-3054 GCA_964514005.1 uncultured Nautiliales bacterium | reverse complement strand
CTATTTCACCTTATGCTGATAATTGGGAACTTAGTGTAGCAAGAGCACTTAGTGTTTTAAAGATATTAATTAAAAATGGAGTAAATCCTAAAAGAGTTAGTGCGGTAGGATATGGTGAGTATCATCCAATTGCAAGTAATGCTACATCTGAGGGTAGAGCTAAAAATAGAAGAGTTGAGATATGGTTTTTTGCTAAAAAGAATAATTTACAAAATAAAATTCCAAAATCTATATTGGATAAAAAATGAAAAAGTATTTACTTATTTTAATTCCTATTATTATTTTTGCAGCTCCTCAGATACCAACAGTTAATTTATCTTTAAGTGTACCTGAAACTCCTAAACAGCTCGTTAGTACTTTAAATGTTGTAGTTGTTTTAACACTTTTAGCTCTTGCTCCAAGTATTGTGCTTGTAATGACTTCATTTGTTAGGCTTTTGGTTGTTTTTGGTTTTTTAAGACAAGCTATGGGAACTCCCCAATCTCCTCCTAGCACACTTCTTGTATCTTTAGCTTTGGTATTGACTTTTTTTATAATGGAACCTTATGCAAAAGAGGCTTATAATAATGGAATAAAACCTTATATGCAAGAAAAAATAGGGTATGATGAAGCATTTAATAGAGCTGTAAAACCTTTTAAAAGATTTATGTTAAAAAATACACGAGAAAAAGATTTAGCTCTTTTTTATAGAATAAGAAAACTTCCTAACCCAAAAACAATAGATGATGTGCCTATTACAATTTTAGTTCCTGCATTTATGATAAGTGAATTAAAAACGGCATTTGAAATAGGCTTTTTAATATTTTTGCCATTTTTAATTATAGATATGGTTGTAAGTGCTATTTTAATGAGTCTTGGGATGATGATGTTGCCACCTGTTATGATAAGTTTGCCTTTTAAAATTTTGGTATTTGTTTTAGTTGATGGTTGGAATTTAATAGTATTAGGACTTGTTAGTAGTTTTAAATAAGGAGAGAAAATGATTTGTAGTAGTTTTGGAAAATGTGGTAGTTGTGTTTTGTGGCAAATGCCTTATGAAAATCAATTAAAAATGAAAGTTGAAAAATTAAAAGAGATGTTTAAAGAGTTTAATATTCCAGAAATTAATGTAATTAACGGAAATGATGAACACTTTAGAGCAAGAGCTGAATTTAGAGTTTGGCATGAAGATAATAAAAGTTTTTATGCGATGAGAAAAAGAAAAGAAGAAGGAAGAGGAGTAATTCCTATAAATGAGTGTAAAATTGTTGATAAAGCTATTTATGATTTAATGCCTAGACTTTTAAGTGAAATTGAAAAGAGTGATATTTTAAGATTTAAGCTTTATGAAATAGATTTTTTAAGCAATTCTAAAGGTGAGTTGATTGTAACTTTAATATATCATAAAAAGATAGATGAAAGTATAAAAGAGGATATCTATGTTTTAAAAGAAAAGTTTCCTTTTATTGATTTTGTAGTAAGAAAAAAAGGTAGAAAATTTGTTTTTAATAAAAACTATTTAATTGAAGAGTTAGATATAAAAGGGGTAGAGTATAAGTATAAGATTATAGAAAATACTTTTTCTCAACCAAATAGAGCTATAAATAAAAAAATGATTGAATGGGTATTGGATAATTCTAAAGAATTAAAAGGGGATTTAGTAGAACTTTATTGTGGTAATGGAAACTTTACTATTCCTATTAGTAAGAATTTTAGAAAAGTTATTGCAACTGAAATAAATAAAGAATCAATTGAAGCTGCAACTTATAATGCTGATTTAAATAATGTTGATAATATTACATTTCTTGCTATGAGTGCAGCAGAATTTAGTAGCTTAAAATATGAAAATTCTCCTATACTTGCTTCTTATGATTTGAAAAATGTTTTAATAGATCCTCCCAGAGCAGGACTTGATGATAAAAGTAGAAGATTTGTAAATGAATTTGAGAATATAATTTATATTTCTTGTAATCCGGAAACTCTAAAAAGAGATTTAAAAACTCTGCTTAAAAATAGAAAAATAAAAGCTTTTGCATTTTTTGATCAATTTCCTTATACAAACCATATGGAATGTGGAGTAATTTTAACAAAATGATAGAGTTTAAAGATTTAGTAGGAGAGATTTTTTTGTTTTTATTTTTTTTAGGAATTACTTTTGGAGTTTTAATAGCAGATAAATTAAGGAGAAAAAAGTGAGAGTATTAGTAATAGGCCCTGGAGGCGTTGGAGGATATCTTGCATTTAGATTAAAAAAGTGTGGAGTTGATGTAGATGTTTTAGGTAGAAAAAAAATAGATGAAATCATAGTAAAAGAAAAAGAAGAAGAAAAGATAAAAATTTCTAATGCAAATGGAAAATATGATATAATATTTGTAACAACAAAGTCTTATCATTTAGATGAAATACTAAAAACTTTAAATCAATATATAAAAGAAGATACTTTAATTGTGCCTATTTTGAATGGAATAGGGCATTTTGAAAAGTTTAAAGATTTTAATATTTTAAAAGCTTGTATATATATTCTTTCGAATAAAGAAAATGGAATTATACATAAGAAAAATGATACTTTTTATTTGTGTATAGAAAATAATGAAAGAATAAAAAAAGTTTTTGAAGGTTGTAATTTGAAGGTAAAATTTTCTGAGGAGATTGAAAAAGATATCTGGAAAAAATACCTTTTTATTTCGACATTTGCAACTCTTCAAAGTTTTTATAAAAATCCAACAGGTTGGATTATGGAGCATAAAAAAGAAGAAGTTGAAAAATTTTTAGATGAGGTTATAAAAATAGCAAAAGAAAATGGTATTGACTTGAAAGACCAAAAAGAAAAAGTAATAAAACAGGCATTAAATATTCCTTATAATTCTAAAATGTCTATGCAAATAGATTTTGAAAATAATCAAAAAACAGAATTAGAAAATATTACAGGTTTTTTAGCAAAAAAGAGCGAGTTTATTAAAAGGTATTATGACGCTCTAAGGAGTTAAAAATGATATTTAATCACTGGTGGAGGAATATTTTTCAAATATAGAAAAGATAAAAACGATTTTTTCCCGTTAAAATTTATATTATTTC
>CAZEOW010000113.1:0-3101 GCA_964514005.1 uncultured Nautiliales bacterium | reverse complement strand
CTCTTAAAATTACTTCTTCTTTTAAAATATCATTTTGTAATTCTTTTATGTAATTTTCTATCTCTTCTTTTGCTAAATTTTTCTGTAAATAGTCTTTTAAATCATATTTAGAAACTATTGTATTTAAAATGAAATCTAAAAAATTTATAGGAGAAGCTAAAAATTCATTTAAAGGAATATTGTTATTTATAGCATCAGCTGGGTCTAAATTGTTTGGTAATATTACAACTCCTCCATTAAATGTATGTTCAAATAGAAGTTTTGAAGCTTTAAAAGCTGCATTAATTCCGGCATTGTCTCCATCATATAATAAAATTACTTTAAAATTAATATCAAGATTTTTTAATTTATTTAAAGTGGGAATATGGTTTGGAGTAAGGGCAGTTCCTAATGTAGCAACTGCTGTTTTATAACCTCCTTGATGCATCATTATAACATCCATATATCCTTCAACTATTATAATCTCTTTTTGTTTTATTATATGTTCTTTTGCAAGATTTAGACCATAAAAAATATATCTTTTATTAAATATCTTTGTATCTGGAAAATTTATATATTTTCTTGAATTATTTCCTAGTGTTCTTCCACCAAATGCTATTATTTTGTTGTAAGCAGAAAAGATAGGGAAAGTAATTCTATCAAATAAAAATGGATATCCATTTGATGTTAGTACTCCAAGTTCTTTTAATATATTAAAATCTAAATTTTCTTTTTTAAAAAATTGTAATTGTTCATTAGAATATTTAGGAGCATATCCTAACTCAAATTTATTAATTGTATTCTCCCACACTCCTCTTTGAAGTAAATAATTTAATGCTTCTTTGTTATAAAAAAGATTTTTTATATAAAATTTATTAATAATTTCTAGAGCTTCAAAAGCTTTTAAATCTTTTTTAGAAGAGTATTGTAAAGGAATATTATAAAAAGTAGCTATTTTTTCTGCTGCTTGAGAGTAAGAAATTTTTTCATATTCTGCTACAAACTTTATAGCATCACCACCTATATGACATCCAAAACAATGAAAAATTTGTTTTTGAGGGCTTACTACAAATGATGGAGTTTTTTCTTCATGAAAAGGACATAAAGTAATATAATTAGAACCAGATTTTTTTAACTCCAAGTAATTTCCAATAACATCTACAATATTTATTTGAGCTTTTAAATTTTCTAAAGATTCTTTTAATATCATTCTGAAATTATATACAAAAAATAGTATTATTTTATAAAAAAAGGAAGAAATTGAATTTTAGAGACCCTCTTTTTCACGTAATTGCTTTTTTAGTAATAGTGTTAGTATTTATTGTAGGATATATTATATTTGAGAAAGTTAGAAATTATTTTAGAGAGAAAAACATTAATAAACTTTTAAAAGAATTTGACTATTTAGAGATAGAATCTTTAAAACTTGATACATCTTCTATAAATGCTCTTTATTTATTAGCTAATGCTTATGAAAAAGAAGGAGATTATGAAAAGGCTTTAAAAATATATTTATGGATTAATAAAAACTTAAATAGTCTAGATATTTTAAGAAATATTGCCTTATTGTATTATAAAGCAGGTTTTTTAGAAAAAGCAAAAAATATCTTATATCAGATTTTGCAAACTAAACCAAGAGATGTTAAGAGTCTGAAATTATTAATATTAGTAGATGAAAAATTAGGAGACTTAAAAGAAATTGTTGATATTTTAGAAATATTTGAAACGTTAGAATTAGAATTTGAAAAAGAAAAAGCTTTTGCATTGTTTAAGTTATTTTTAAATGGTAGTTGTAATATAGAGTTTTGTGAGGGGATATCTTCTATTGATGATGTATATAAAAACTATCCATTTATAAAAAGAGAATATTTGGAGTTTTTATTTCAGAATAATCCTAATATAGCATACGAATTAATTAGTAAAGAAGAAATTTATCAATATTTAGATCTTTATTGGCAAAGAAATGATATTCCACAAGATAAGTTTTGCAATATTCTAGCCGCTAAAAAAAGAACTTCTTGTAACGAAGAAGGACCTTTTGAAATTGAAGTATTAAAAAATTTAAAAAAAGATATAGCAGACTTAGAGTTTGAATATATTTGTGAAAATTGTCATAACGTATTTCCATTTTATACAAGCAGATGCCCACATTGCCATGAACTATTTACGCAGAAATTGATAATTAATTTAAGAAGGGCATACCTATAAGCCGGGTTCTGTTTTAAGAGGCTATTTATCTAGGCACATACCTTACGGTATTGCTCATGCGAAGGGTTTTGTTACAAGGCTTTACCATCCCTTCTTGCTGCGGAGTGGGTTTACCAAGCAGGATATGTCGCCATATCCTCTGGTGAGCTCTTACCTCACCTTTTCACCCTTGCCTGTGAGTCTAGCTCCATCGGCGGTCTGTTTTCTGTGGCACTTTCCCTCGCCTTACGGCGGCAGTCTGTTAGACTGACTCCTGCCTTGCTGCAGCCCGGACTTTCCTCTGAGAAACTCAGCAGCCTCTTAGTATGCCCTATTAAATTATACTCTAACCTTTTGAACTCTTCTTAATTTTCTTTCAATTACTTCTTTATTAGCTACTATTTTTTTAAACTTTGATGCAATTGTTTTGTAAGCCTTTCCATCCATTGTTTTTAAATGTTTTGCTAATATTTCTAATGTTTTGAAATCTACTGCATCATTTTCAGCTACTTTATTATTTGCATATACAACTTCTTCTTTTCTAATTTTTAAATCTATATCACTTGGATCTTCATTTAAAAGTTCAGAATATTTTTTAAATAACTGACTTGTTGCATGAATAATCAATTTTCTTTCAATTTCATTTATCCTTATCAACCTTCCTCCTTTTACCTTAAAATGTGATTCTATTTTACCAAAATAAATTTAAGAAAAGCTTAAATTATAAGTAAAAATTATTAAATTTCTTAAAATTACATAAGTAAAATTTATGTAAAAATTATATATAACGCAATATTACATATTCACACCATAGATAATACAGTTAAGTTCCCAAAAAAGCAAATTTTTAATTACTTTAAAAAAAGTAAAATACCGTGAATTCGATTTAACAAAAAGTATTTAAATCTGCTCAGTAAGAGGTGCAAATTTTTTAA
>CAZEOW010000112.1:0-3224 GCA_964514005.1 uncultured Nautiliales bacterium | reverse complement strand
CTTGGTCTAAATCTAACTTTTACATCTCCAAACATATGAATTAAAAAAGATTCAAGAATAAATTTTAAATTAGCAAAACTTACGTTTCCTTTTTCATCAACAACAAGCCCTTCTACTTGATGAAACATTGGAGTGTGGGTTAAGTCATAATCTCTTCTAAATACTGCTCCTGGACTAATCATTCTAATAGGAGGCTTTTGCTTTAACATAGTTCTAATTTGAACCGGACTTGTATGGGTTCTTAAAAGATTACCATCTTTAAAATAAAAAGTATCTTGCATATCTCTTGCAGGATGATATTTTGGAAGATTTAAAGCTTCAAAATTATGAAAATCATCTTCTACTAAAGGCCCAGTTTCTACAGAAAAATTTAATTTTGTAAAAAAATCAATAATTTTATTCATTGTATCAGTAATAGGATGGATTGCTCCTGTAGTTTTTACATTAAATAATGTAACATCAATTCTTTCTGATTTTAATTTCTCTTCTAAAAGTTTTTCTTCAAGTTCAGCTTTTTTTTCTAAAATAAGTTGAGTAACTTTTTCTTTTAATTCATTTAACTCTTTTGCAACCTCTTTTTTCTTCTCAGGAGCAATATTTTTTAGTTCTTTAAACCTTTGAGTAATAACTCCATTTTTTCCAAGAAGCTTCACCCTAATTTTTTCTAACTCTTCTAAATTTAACACTTTGCCAATTTCTGATAAATCTACCAAAGTAATCCTTTAAATTTTTTAGATATAATACCAAAAAAAAAGGAGTGTTTCAATGAATTGTATATTTTGTAAAATTGTAAATCAAGAGATTCCAAGCAATAAAGTATTAGAAAATGAAGATTTTTTAGCATTTCATGATATAAACCCATCAGCTCCTATTCATATATTAATAATTCCTAAAAAACATTATGAAAATTTCTCTCAAGCACCAGAAGATATATTTTGTAAAATGTCTGAATTTATAAAAGAAGTTGCAAAAAAATTAAATATTACTGATTATAGATTAATTACTAATAATGGTAAAAAAGCAGGTCAAGAGATATTTCATTTACATTTTCATATGCTTGCTAATCCAGAAGGAAAATTAATTTGGCCTAAAATGGTTTAATAAGGATATTTATGAAATATATAGGAGCTCATGTAAGTGCAAGCGGAGGAGTTAGTAATGCCATTAAAAATGCAAAAGAGATAGAAGCAACCGCATTTGCTCTATTTACTAAAAATCAAAGACAATGGTTTGCAAAACCTTTGCCTCAAAAAGAAATTGAAAAATTTAAAAACTTAATGCAAAAATATGGATTTAATAAAGATATGGTATTGCCACATGATAGTTATCTTATAAATTTAGGTCATCCTAACATAGAAAAAAGAGAAAAATCTCTAAAAAGTTTTATAGAAGAAGCAAAAAGAGTAGAACAGTTAGGACTTAAATATTTAAATTTTCATCCGGGCAGTCACTTAAGAGAAATTTCAGAAGAAGAATGTCTAGAAAATATTGCAAATAGTATCAACTATGCTATAAAAGAGACTGAAAGTTGTGTATTTGTAATGGAAACAACAGCTGGACAAGGTAGTAATTTAGGCTATAAATTTGAACATTTAGCCTATTTGATAGATAAAGCAGTAGATAAAGAAAGAATAGGAGTATGTATTGACACAGCTCATATATTTGCCGCAGGATATGATATAAGAACAAAAGAAACTTACGAAAAAACAATGAAAGAGTTTGATAATATTATTGGCTTTAAATATTTAAAAGGTATGCATATTAATGATAGCAAAGCAAAATTTGCAAGCAGAGTTGATAGACACCACTCCCTTGGAAAAGGTGAAATAGGAATTGATGCTTTTAAATTTATTATGCAAGATAAAAGAATAGATAATATTCCTCTAATTTTAGAAACAATAGAACCAAGCTTATGGCCAGAAGAGATAAAACTATTAAAAAGTTTTGCCAATGTATAAGTATCTTCACATCTACCACACTCCAAAATTAAAAGGAGAAGTAAAAATAAGCGGGGCAAAAAATTCTGCTCTTCCTACTATTGCAGCAACTATTCTTTCAAAAACAGAGACAACTTTTACAAATGTGCCTGATGTAGCAGATGTAAAAACTCTTTTAAAACTATTAAAAATATTAGGAAGTAGTTTTGAATTTGAAAATAATACTTTAAAAATAGATACTTCCACAATTAATAATACTACTGCAGTGTATGAAATAGTAAAAACAATGAGAGCATCTATTTTAGTATTAGGTCCTTTACTTGCAAGATTTGGAGATTGTAAAGTAAGTTTGCCTGGTGGATGTGCTATAGGAGCAAGACCTGTTGATTTACATTTAAAAGCTCTTGAAATGATGGGAGCTAAAATATCTATAGAAGGTGGATATATTCACGCAAGTGGAGATTTAAAAGGAGCTGATATTATATTTGATAAAATCACCGTTACAGGAACTGAAAATATAGTAATGGCTGCTAGCTTAGCAAAAGGTACCACAAGAATTATAAATGCTGCAAAAGAACCAGAAGTTGTTCAATTATGTGAAATATTAAAAAGTGCTGGGGTTGAAATAGAAGGAATTGGAACAAATGAAATTATTATAAAAGGAACTGATAAAGAGTTATTAGAAATTCCTCCAACAAAAATTATTCCCGACAGAATAGAAGCAGGAACATATCTTTGTGCAGGTGCTATTACTAACTCTAAAATTACCTTAATTGATGTAAACCCAGCTCATATGGAGAGTATCTTAGTAAAAATAAGTGAAATGGGATTTAGTATAGAAGCTACAAAAGATTCAATTACTCTACACCCAGCAAAAGAGATAAAGCCAACTAATATATCTACTACTGAATATCCGGGTTTTCCAACAGATATGCAAGCTCAATTTATGGCTATTGCAACTCAAGCAAACGGAGTAAGTTTAATTGAAGAGAGACTATTTGAAAATAGATTTATGCATGTATCTGAATTAAATAGATTAGGTGCAAATATTAAAATACAAGGTAAAACAGCCACTGTATACGGAGCTACAAATTTAACCGGAGCAGACGTAATGGCTACAGATTTAAGAGCAAGTTCTGCTTTAATATTAGCAGGATTAATTGCAAAAGGAGAAACAAAAGTTCATCGTATATATCATCTATTTAGAGGATATGAAAAACTAATAGAAAAATTCTCTTCTCTTGGAGCAAAAATGGAATTAAAAGAGGAAGCTTTACCTTAATTTAA
>CAZEOW010000111.1:0-3235 GCA_964514005.1 uncultured Nautiliales bacterium | reverse complement strand
TGGATATTGACCCAACTAAAATGCAAAAATATTTAGATGAAGGAAAAATTGTAATTATTGCTGGATTTCAAGGAATAGATGAAAAAGGAAATGTTACCACGTTAGGAAGAGGAGGTAGTGATTTAACAGCAGTTGCAATTGCTGGAGCTTTAAGGGCAGATAAATGTGAAATTTATACGGATGTTGATGGAATTTATACAACGGATCCGAGAATTGAACCAAAAGCTAAAAAGATAGATGTGATTAGTTATGATGAAATGCTTGAGCTTGCAAGTCTTGGAGCAAAAGTAATGCAAAGTCGTTCAGTTGAACTTGCTAAAAAATTAAATGTAGATATTGAAGTTAAATCTTCTTTTAATCCACAAATTAAAGGAACATTAATTACAAAGGAGACTAGTGAAATGGAAAAAGTGTTAGTTAGCGGAATAGCACTTGATAAAAATCAAGCAAGAGTTAGTATTTTTGGGGTAGAAGATAGACCAGGTATTAGTGCTGAGATATTTAATAAATTAGCTGAAAAAAATATTAATGTAGATATGATAGTTCAAAATGTAGGAAAAGACAATAAAGCAAATCTTACATTTACTGTTCCACAAACAGAGCTTGAATTAACAAAAGAGGTTTTAAAAGAATACGAACCGAATTCCGAATCGATTGAATATGATGATTCTATTGCAAAAGTAAGTGTTGTCGGGGTTGGAATGAAATCTCACAGTGGTGTGGCGGCAACAGCTTTTAAAACTTTAGCAGATGAAAATATAAATATATTAATGATTTCTACAAGTGAAATTAAAATTTCTATGGTTATTGATGAAAAGTATGGAGAACTTGCAGTAAGAGCCCTTCATAAAGCGTATGAACTGGATAAATAATGGATTTAAATCAATTTACATTAGAGCTTATTAGGAAAAAAAATATAGAGTGGTTAGAAGAAAGAAGATTTGATTGGGTTCCATTAATTGCTGATTTTGTCTCTAATGTAATTGAAGGTAAAACAGTTTTACTTATTACTGATTATAAAAGAAGGTGGTTTGCTGATAATTTAATTCATAAAATTAATAATTTTCAAGATTTTAAACCTTCTTTTATTCCTGTTTTCGATTTAATAAAACTTGTACCTCAAATTGAGTATGCAAGAGTAGATGAACATTTTGAAATGATTGAAGATATGTTAAATATTACTTTTAATGAAAATTATATTTTTTGGTATATTGGTATTGAAAGTAATATGCTAAGATTTGCTAAAAATAAAAATGCCTCTTTTTTATGGGTATTTGATAGTGATATGCCAAAAAATTTTTATCTTAAATCATTAGATGAAAATTTAGATAAAAAACTTATAGATTTAGGATTTTTAGTAAATGAAACTTTAAAAGCTGCAATTTTTGCAGAGGTTGAATTGTGAGTGAGATTATAATAACTGATGATATTGAAACACTTTTAGAGAGTATAAAATATGATGAAATTATTTTAAGAGATGAATTAAAAGTTGATGATATTAGAGAACTAAAAGAAAAACTATATCTAAAAGAAGAAAAGCAAAAAACTATAGTATTAGCAGCAAAAAAGTATAATATTATCTCTCAAAATGCTCTTTTAAAAATTTTAGAAGAACCTCCAAGTAATATTGAATTTATTTTAATAGCTACTTCTAAATATGCTCTGCTTGATACAATAAAATCAAGGCTTCCTGTAAAGAAAATAAAGTTTAATACTAAAAAAATAGTAAACTTTTCTCTTAAAAATTCTGAAATTTTAGAATTTTTAAAGCAAGATTTAGAAAAAGATGATATTAAAAATTTGATTTATTCTATTGATATTACTTCTTTAAATGAAGAAAAACTAAAAAGATTAAATAATGCTATTAAAATGATAGAATTAAATATCGATAAAAAAGCTATACTAGCATACATATTTTTAACTTTAAAGGAGAGAGATTGAAAGTTTATAAATTAAATAGTAATTTAAATTTAGAGCTCCTTTTAAAAGAAATTGGAGTGGATAAGCCCGGTATTGAAATAATGAAAAAGAAACACTCTTTATATATGTTTTATATTAAAGATATAAGTTGTGGAGCAGCTAATGTTTTAAAGCAAGATGCTTTAAGTATAGGAGCTGAACTTGCTGTTCCAATAGGAGCACCAAATTGTAAAAATAAAATTTTTGATGCTATTTTAATGTGTAATAAAAAACAGCTTGAAATCTTAAGCAAAAAAGAGTTAACTCAACCTTTTAAATTAAAAGAACTTGCTAAAAAATTAAAAGAATTTATAAATTTATCTAAATTTCCTACAAAAATTATGGGAGTTATTAACGCAAATGATGATTCTTTTTTTGAAGGAAGTAGATTTAAAGGAAAAAGTGCAATTGAAGCAATTAAAAAAATGATACAAAACGGAGCTGATATTATAGATATTGGCGGAGTTTCAAGCAGGCCCGGTAGTGTTTATCCGGGAGTAGAAGAAGAACTAAATAGAGTAATACCTATTATTGATGAAATATATAAAACTAGACTCTATGAAAAAGCCCTCTTTAGCATTGATACCTTTATGCCAGAAGTTTTAGAATATGCATTAAATAGAGGTTTTAAGATAGCTAACGATATTACCGGGCTTGAGAATGATGAGTATGCTAAAATAGTGGCAAAATATAATGCAAGTGTCGTTATTATGCATAAAAAAGGCACGCCAAAAGATATGCAGCAAAATCCTTTTTATGAAAATGTGATTTTAGAAGTGGATGATTTTTTCAAAGAAAGGATTGAGAAAGCTCAAAAATTTGGAATAAAAGAGATAATACTTGATGTAGGTATCGGATTTGGTAAAAGGCTAGAAGATAATATTGCGTTAATTAAACATATGGAGCATTTTTTGCATTTTGGGTATGAACTCTTGATTGGTGCTAGTAGAAAATCGATGATAGATATGATAATACAAAAAGAAAATAGATCAACTACACCTGCTGAGAGACTACCCGGGACCCTTGCTTTGCATATTGAGGCGGTAAGAAACGGAGCTAGTATTGTTAGATGTCACGATGTAAAAGAACATTTTCAGGCGATAAAAGTTTTTGAAGCAATAGAGTTTTGGAAATAGAAGCGCTTAAATATTAACCGCTTCTATAATAGCTTCTACTACTTTAGGGTCTTCAAGCGTTGAGGTATCTTGTGTTATAGGCTCACCTTTTGCAATGCTTCTTAAAATTCTTCGCATAATTTTTCCGCTTCTAGTTTTTG
>CAZEOW010000110.1:0-3326 GCA_964514005.1 uncultured Nautiliales bacterium | reverse complement strand
GAAGTAATTTTTACCTCATTTGCATCATAATCACCATTTGCAACAGCACTTGCAATAACTTTAGCAATAACTCTTGCCGCTTTATTAGGCATAAATTCAAGTTTAGCAAGTGCAACTTCAGCATTCATTCCTTGAATTTCTCTTGCTATTAGTCTTGCTTTTGTTGGTGAAAGTCTAATAAATTTTAATACTGCTTTACTCATGAGCTTCCCTTACTTACCTATTTTCTTTTGAACAGAACCTTTATGACCTCTAAAAGTTCTTGTTGGTGCAAATTCACCAAGCTTATGTCCAACATGTCTTTCAGTAATATAAACCGGTACAAAATCTCTTCCATTATGAACATTGATAGTCAAACCTATCATCTCAGGAGTAATTATACTCCTTCTTGACCATGTCTTAATTGGTTTAGGATTTTTTTCTTCTTTAGCTTTTAAAACTTTTTTCATTAAATGGTCATCTACAAAAGGACCTTTTTTAGTGCTTCTTGCCATGAGCTATCCTTATTTCTTTCTTCTTGAAATTATATATTTATCAGATTGTTTTTTCTTACGAGTTTTATAACCTTTAGTAGGCATTCCCCAAGGCGTAACAGGATGGTTACCTTTACTTCTACCCTCTCCTCCACCGTGTGGGTGATCAACAGGGTTCATAGCAATACCTCTTGTTTGAGGTCTAATACCTCTGTGTCTATTTCTACCAGCTTTACCAATAGTAATGTTTTGATAATCTGCATTACCTACAGTTCCAATTGTAGCCATACATTCACCTAAAATATATCTCATTTCACCACTTGGTAATCTTAAAATAACATATTTACCTTCTCTACCCATAATTTGACAAGAATTTCCCGCACTTCTTGCAATTTGCCCGCCTTTTCCAGGCTTCATTTCAACGTTATGTACAACAGTACCTACAGGAATATTTTTAAGCTTCATTGCATTACCAGGTAGAATATCAAGACCACTCTCAGCAGCCATTACAGTATCACCTACTTTTAAACCTTCAGGTTGAATTATATATCTTTTATCACCGTCAACATAACTAATTAAACAAATTCTGCAGTTTCTATACGGATCGTATTCAATTGTATCAACTTTACCTGGAACTCCAAATTTATTTCTTTTAAAATCGATTATTCTATAAAGTTTTTTCGCTCCAGCTTCTCTGTGTCTAGATGTAATTCTTCCTACATTGTTTCTACCTGCTTTTTGAGGTAGTTTAATTAATAGTTTTTTTACCGTCGGTTTAGATGTTATATCACTATTATCAAGTGTTGTCATAAATCTTCTTGACGGTGTATATGGTTTATAACTCTTTACTGCCATCTTCTTCCCTTTACACGCTTAGGCTTTCAATTTTTGCATCTTCAGGTAATTTTACATAGAATTTTTTGTAATCCGCTCTTTTACCTTCAATTCCTCTAAATCTTTTCACTTTTCCTTTTTGTCTAAGTGAATTTACTTTTAGCGGAGTTACTCCGAAATATTCTTTAAAAATTTCTTTTAATTGATTTTTTGTCACTTTTGGTGTAGTTTGAACTACAAGCACACCTTGCTCTTGAAGGTTTAGTGCTTTTTCAGTGTATACGATTGATTTAATATCTGTAATATCCGCCATCGCTTAGCCCTTTATAACTTTTTCGTAAGCCGCTTTATCAAAAATTATGCTTTTAAATACACTTGCATAATAAGCGTTTAATTCTTCCGGTGTAATAATATAAACATTTGGGATGTTTCTGAATGCTAAAAATGTTTTTTCATCCATTTCATCAACTACTATTAAATAGTCTCTTTGATTAATTTCATTTAACCATTTAACAGCATCTTTTGTTTTTCCACTTTCGATTTTAATAGTATCAACAACGAAAAGTTTTTCGTTTTCAGCTTTTTCGTTAAGTGCATATTTTAATGCAACTCTTTTTTGTTTTTTATTTATTTTTTGAGACCAATCTCTTTCATTTCTAGGTCCGTGTGCAACACCACCACCAACAAAATGAGGTGCTCTAATAGAACCTTGTCTAGCACGTCCAAGACCTTTTTGTCTGAAAGGTTTCTTACCTCCTCCGCTAACTTCTCCTCTTGTTTTAGTATGTGCAGTTCCTGCTCTTTGATTAGCAAGGTATGCTTTTACATACAGATATAGATTGTGCGGATTGATGTTTTGAAAATCTTCCGGTAATTGTTTAATAACTTCTATACTCATTTCACAATCCTTACTTTTCCTAAACTTCCATTAGCTCCAGGAACACTTCCTTTAATTACTAATACACCCATATTTTCATCAAATTCTACTACTTCTGCATTTACAGTTACGTTTTTATTTCCATAATGACCAGGCATTTTTCTACCAGGCATAACACGTCCAGGCCATTCACAGTTACCAATTGACCCCGGTGCTCTATGGAATCTACTACCATGTCCTCCAGGCCCACCTGCAAATCCATGTCTTTTAATAACACCACTAAAACCTCTACCTTTTGATTTGAATGTAAGTTTTACTTTTTTAGCTTCTCTTAAAGGTTCAACACTCAAATCTCCAGGTTCAGTATTTGCAACTTCAAGTTCAACAAATCTGTTAAATTCTTTACTAAGAGAGTATTTTTTTTGCATACCCTCAATCGGTTTATTTATTTTTTTACCGTTTGCATATGCTACTAAAGCTTTATTTTCTTTAATTTCACAAACTTTTGCCGGAACAACTTTTAATAATGTTACCGGAACACTTGGGATTCCTACAGTCCTACTCATTCCTATTTTTTCAACTATAAATTCCATTCAATTCTCCTTAACTTAATGCCCTAACTTCTACATCAACCTCTGGTGCCAACTCTAGTTTCATAAGTTGATCAACAGTCTCAGGCGATGCGTTTACAACATCAACAAGTCTTCTGTGAATTCTAATTTCGAATTGTTCTCTTGAATCTTTATTGATGTGAGGTGATCTTAATACTGTATATCTTCTAATTTTTGTAGGTAGAGGAATAGGTCCCTTTACTTCCGCTCCAGTTCTTTTAATTGCATCAATAATAATACTTACTGCCTTATCAAGCACTCTATGGTCATACGCTTGAAGTTTGATTCTAATTTTCTCCATTACCTTCCTTTTTAAAGATCTCGTGGTTTTTCCACGCTAAGTGGAATAAAATTATAAAAGATTTTTAACTCTTTAGCAAGTGTTTTTGAAGAATTTTTTCCTTAAAAAAAGGAAAAGTAGATAATGAAATCATTTTATAATATTCGGTTTTACCGCATTTTTATAAATATAACTTACTGCTTCTTCTACACTATCAGTAACAATAAAAAGGTTTTTGTCTTCTTTTGAAA
>CAZEOW010000109.1:0-3376 GCA_964514005.1 uncultured Nautiliales bacterium | reverse complement strand
AGAGTTTAAAAGAGTTGATTTTAAAAATTAGTAAATATTTACTTGAAAAAAATAAATTAATTCCTACAAAATTATTAAAAATAGATAAATATTTAAACAAGGAAAATGAAGAGATTATTAATTTCATAAATAATAATAAAGTATCTATAATATCAGCTCCGATGGGATGTGGAAAATCCTATTTTATGAGAAATATAAAAGGTATAAAATTATTTATAGTTCCTTTAAAATCTCTAGCATTCGAGTATAATTTGGATAAAAATATATATATGATGGAAAATGAAGATGATTTTGATTTTAATGATGACCAAAGTATAGTTTTAACAACTGATTTATATGCAAAAGTTAGTGAAAAATTAAAATCAAAGAAATTTGATTATATTATATTTGATGAACAGCATTTCATAAAAGATGCTTTACATTTTAGAAACAAAGTAATCGAAGCAGCTAAAATAATGAAAGAATGTATAAAAGAGAATGAAGAGACAAATTTAATTTATCTATCAGCAACCCCAAAAGCATCAGATGATAAAGATATTGCTTTATTAGAGATACAATCAAGCTTTAGAAATGAGATTAATCTCTTATATTCAGATGATAATATATTATCAATATTAAATAAGACATTATTTGATGCTCAAGGACATTTTTTATGTTATCTACCAACACTTGCTAGAGTTGAAAGTGTTTTTAAATTAATTCTTGAAGCACAATCATCAAATATAGAGCATAGTAATATCAATAATGATATTGCTATATGTAGTATTACTAGTAATACTATAAAAGTATATATAAATAAAACTACTGTTTCTTGTACAGATTTAGATGATGTTTATAAAAAAATAGGTTCAAAAAAATGTATATTTATCTCTACAACAAAAGCAACAACAGGTATAAATTTAAAAACTAAAGATTTTGAATTAAAACATCTTATTATTAGTGGAACAACTTATACTCCTGAAAATCTAATACAGTTAATTGGAAGAATAAGAAATGGTGGCTCAGTTATAGTACAAAATATGAATATTGGAAAACAGAATAATAGTAATGTTTTTGTTATTAAAGGACTTTACACTCTTTTTACAGATCTTTTACAAGAAAATGGAGGAGATGAAAAGAAATCTTTAAAAGAGATATTAGACAATATAGAAAATAAGACAAAAATAAAAGAAGCTTTACCATTTTTGAATAAAGATTTTACAATAGAGGATATATATCGTAGCTATAAAAATGAATTAACAATATTACAAAGTCATAAATTTATTAGAATGGAAATACAAAGAATTGATAATCGCATGACTACATACGATATCATC
Organism: uncultured Nautiliales bacterium; assembly: GCA_964514005.1. Taxonomy (GTDB): domain Bacteria; phylum Campylobacterota; class Campylobacteria; order Campylobacterales; family Nautiliaceae; genus CAZEOW01. The sequence continues at coordinate 2,060 of CAZEOW010000109.1, read as the reverse complement.
ATTTATCCCCATAGGAAGAAAGAATTAAACAATAAATTAGAAGAAATAATAGAAATTGAAGAGAATAAAGAGACAGAAAGAGATTTAGCAGATGTTATGTTACAAAATTTACCAGATTATATTGATGGATTTAATACAACAATAAAACTTAATCCAGTAAATAGTCATGATGACTTAACAAAAAAAGTTAAATTTGAGATATCAGAATCAGAAAAAGAAGAGAAAAAGAGTAAAAAAGAAGAAGAAAGAAAGCATAATATAGAGTATATCTTAAATCATACAGATAAAAATGAAATTCAAAAACAGTATTTTAATACAGTTACAAAGATGATTGAAAAAAATAATAATAAGGTTGAATATCTTAAAGATTATAATGAATTACAAGAGAGTATTAATAAGTTTGTAGAAATTCATACGAATAGAAATAAAATTCTACTATTAAAAGAGAATGATGAGAAAAATAAACAAAATTATTATAATACTCAAAAACAAATTGAGATAGAGGCATTAAATTTTTGTAACTACTCAGTCCATTTTGGAGTAAAAATTGCTTAAAGGAAAGGTATGAAAAAAGAAAAAATAGAATTTACCATAAAAACAAAAGAAGAATTAAGAAAAATGTCTCAAGACGAGTTACTTATATATGCAGAAAGTTTCACTGATTATTATTATGAGAAAAATAAACCAAAAAAAGATTCAAGTAATTCAAGTATTGCACCATCAACAGAAATTAATAAACCGAAAAGTAATCAAAGTTTAAGAGAGCCAAGTGATAAAAAAAGTGGCGGACAAAAAGGTCATGCTGGAAAAACTTTAGAACAAACAGATACTCCAGATGAAGTAATAAAATTAGAATACAATATTGAAGAATGTAGTAAATGTGGAGCTTCATTAAGTGATACAGAAGAAGAGCTAAAAGCGAAACGACAAATATTAGATATAGAGATAAAAGAAATTAAAGCAAAAATCAAAGAATATCAAAGCTTTTCAAAAATATGTCCAAAATGTAAATTTGAGAACTACAATAATAATTTTCCAAAATTAGCAGTTTCAAAAATTGGTTATGGAGCAAATATTAATGCTTTAGTCTCTTATTTAAATGTCTCCCAATATTTATCATATAATCGTATTGTAGATGTTTTATCTGATTTGTTTAATATTAATATTTCTGAAGGAACTATAGGAAATATATTAAAAAGAACCAGTAAACAGGCAGAAAATGATATTAAGATAATAAAAGAGTTTTTAGAAAAAGGTAATATTATTGGGATTGATGAAACTGGATGTGATATAGATAGTAAAAGATATTGGCATTGGACATTTCAAAATAAATATTACACATATATTGTAGTAAATAAATCAAGAGGAGCCAAAGTAATTAATGATAATTTTGAAAATGGATTTGAAAATGCATCTGTAGTACATGATAATTATTCATCATATAATTCATTAAATGCTAAAAATGAACAATTATGTTTAGCACATAAATTAAGAGATTTAAATTATGCAATACAATGCGATGATACGACTGTTTTGAAAGATATAAAACAAGTAATAAAGTCTTCAATGGCAGATCATAAATTAAATTTAAATAAAAAAGAAAGATTAGCATTAAAGAAAAATTATGAATCTCGTTTAGATTTACTTTTACAAAAACCTGCAATTGATAAATCAGAAACTCAAAAACAAATCAATTCATTTTCTAAGGCTAAACATAAAATATTTACTTTTTTATTAGATCCAGAAATACCTCCTGACAATAATGGAAGTGAAAGAGCTATCAGAAATATCAAAGTTAAAAATAAAGTTTCTGGACAATTTAAATCTTTTGAAGGTGCTGAATGTTATTCTAATATTAGAACTATTATTGACACATCCAGAAAACAGAATCTCAATGAATTTCAATCATTAGTTGAACTTTCCAATGGAAATAGTATTTTCCCTAAAATTTAAATATCGAGTTTTAGGGCTTTTTTGATGGACTGAGTAGTTACATTTATTTAATTATATTTATGTTAATTTATATTGGAAATTAGTAAAAATAGTGAATTTAAGTTTTG
>CAZEOW010000108.1:0-3382 GCA_964514005.1 uncultured Nautiliales bacterium | reverse complement strand
AAAAGAGAAAGATGTAAGAGTATATAGAAGAATAAAGGTAATATATTTAATAAAAACTTTAAATAATCCAAAATTAAAGGAAATAGCTGAAAGAGTAGAAATAGTAAAAAAGACAGCATTTGATTACTGGGATTGGTATAAGAGAGGAGGGATAGAAAATTTAAAACTTAACTATAAAGGAAGAATACCAAGATTAAATAAAGAAGAATTTGAGAAGTTTAAAGAGAAAACAAAAGAAGGGTTTGATAGTTTAAAATCAATGCAAGAATGGATAAAAAAAGAATTTAACAAAGAGTTATCAATAAAAACAATAAGTTATTGGTGCAAGAAATTAGGTATTAAAAAAAAGGGCAGACCTTCAAATATCAAGAAAGATGAGAAAAAAGTAAAAGAGTTTAAAGAGAAGAAAATTAAAGAGATAGTAAAGAATAATAATACAATAAGTGAGAAATTTAAAGAAGAAAGAATAGTTTTGATAATGAGTTTCATAAATCTAAAAATAAAAATTCTAGAAAGATATTAAGACAGAATATATTTTGTCTTATTTACCAGAACTTAATTTTTAAGAAAGAATAAATAAGATTCTAAACTAATCAAGGATATGGATGTATGTAGATATTAATGATGTTGAATTTTTAAGGTTTAACAATTGTAGAGATTGTAATAAGTGTTGCTATGAAAAAATATTTGCTCCTTTAATTTTAGATGATGTTGAGAGAGTATATAAATATTTTCCTATTTTTATAGTCGAAATTGGTTATTTAAGACCTGTTATGATTATAAGTGATGGTAAAAATCCTTGTAGATATTTGGAAAAAGGAAAATGTAGTATTTATGAAAATAGACCTCCTGCATGTAAAATTTATCCTTTCTCTCCTTGGTATGATAAAATTTTAATAGATTTATCGTGTCCCGGAATAGGAGTAGAAGGGGAGTTATTACCACTTGATAATTTTAAAGATTCTAAATTTTATGATAAAAGATTTGAAAATATTGAGACAAAAATTATAAAAACTCAAGAGTGGTTGAGTAAAAAAAGACTTAATAAATTTGGCAATTTTAAAGGATATGATCTTTTTTATCCTGAAGTTGAAGATGAATTTGATGAAATGGTGGTAAATTCACATGAGAGGTTTTATTTTAAAGACTTCTAGAGTAAGAGATGAAGATTTAATTGTGACTATTTTAACTAAAAATGAAGTTTTAAATTTATATAGATTTTATGGAGCAAGACACTCTTATATTAATGTAGGATACTTAATAGATTTTGAGATAGAAGAGAGTTATAAAACTACTATTAAAAGATTAAGAAATGTAACGCAAATACCTTTTGAATTTCTCTTTTATAGGGAAAAGACACTATTTTTTAAAATTTATGTTAATCTTTTGTATAAACATCTTTTTGATGTAGGAATAATAGAAGATTTTTATTTTAATTCTTTATTATCTCTTTGTAAAAACTTACACCAAAGAGATGCAAAAAGAGCAATAATAGAGCATTATGTGAGTTTACTTGAAAAAGAGGGAAGATTATATAAAGATTTTAATTGTTTTTTGTGTGAAAGAAAGGTAGAAGATAAAGTAGCTCTTGTTAGATCTTTTTTAGTAGCTCATGAGAGGTGTGTAATGAGTATGGGATTTGATGAGGTAAAGGTAAAAGAGCTCTTTTTTGAAAAAAGAAGTATCCTTCTTTCTGATGAAGAAATAAATAGGCTTTGGCAAATTTTGAATCTGGGTATTTAAGGAGAAGGTATGAAAGTTTTGATTGTTGGTGCTGGTATAATTGGTATGAGTTTAGCGTGGGAGCTTAGAGAAAAAAATCCTTCTTATGAAATAATAATAATTGATAAAGAACCTCATGAAGCTTTTCATGCAAGTGGTAAAAATAGTGGAATTTTACATGCTGGGTTTTATTATAATACAGACTCTTTAAAAGCAAAGCTTACAGCTGAAGGTAATAAATTAATGAAAAAATTTTGTTATTCTCATAATATAAAGGTAAATGAAACAGGTAAATTAGTAGTAGCAAAAAATGAAAAAGAGGTTGAAATACTTTATGAACTAGAAAAAAGAAGTAAGGCAAATCAAGCGGGAGCTTATATTATTACTGAAGAAGAAGCAAAAAAAATAGACCCAAATGTAAAAACTTATAAATATGCTCTATATTCTCCAAATACTGCAAGTGTAAATCCAAGGGAAGTTTGTAGAGTATTAAGAAATGAACTTGAAAAAAAAGATGTTAAATTTATTTTTAATATGCCTTTTGAAAAATTTAATGAAAGTTATGATTTTTTAATTAATGCAGCGGGACTTTATGCTGATAAAATTGCTCATTATTTTGGAGTGGGGCTTGAGTATACAATGTTACCTTTTAAGGGATTATATTTAAAATACAAAGGTGAAGATAAAATAAAAACTCAAATTTATCCAGTGCCTAATATTAAAAATCCATTTTTAGGAGTACACTTTACCTTAATGGCTGATAATACTATAAAAATAGGCCCAACTGCAATTCCTGCTTTTTGGAGAGAAAATTATACTTTTAGCAGATTTAATTTAGAGGAATTTTTAGAAATTATATCTTTAGAAGCAAAGTTATTTTTTAAAGATAAGTGGTTTAGAGATTTAGCTTTAGAAGAGATAAAATATTATATTCCTTCAAATTTAATAAACACTGCTAAAAAGCTTGTTGAAAATTTAAGAGGAGATTTTAAAGTTTATCCTCCGGGTATTAGAGCTCAACTATTAGAGAAAAAAAATCATAAATTGATTATGGACTTTTTAGTAGAAAAAAATGAAAATCAAATTCATATATTAAATGCAGTAAGTCCAGCTTTTACAGCGAGTTTTGCATTTAGTAAATTTGTTTTAAAGGAAGATAATGAAAGTAGCAATATTAGTTAAAGATAATGAAATTTCTGATTATCCAGCAGATATTTTTATTGATGGAGAGTTAAAAAAGAGTTTTAATTTAGAGTTTGAAATGCAAATGTTAAAGCCAAATTATTTAGTTGCTAGGTCTTTGCCAAGTGAATTAATTAAAAAGTTAAGAGATTTAGGAATTATTTTTGTAAAATTAGATTCTATAAAAGAACTTGAAGAGTTAAATTTAGTAGATACAAAGTTTTTAGAGGAGTTTAAAAATAAAAGAGGATGGAGATGTGGTAAAAAAGGATTTTAAAGGAGTTAGTATGGAAAAATTAAATAAAGCCATTAAACATATTAAAAAATCAAAACATTTAGATGATTTTGAAAAAGAAAATGTTATTAATCATTTAAAAGAATGGTATGAAGAGAAAAAAGCAATTGCTTATTTAGAAGAGAAATTAGAAGAAGTTTGGGAAAAAGTACTTCCTATTTTAAATGAAGCAGGATTGATTTA
>CAZEOW010000107.1:0-3390 GCA_964514005.1 uncultured Nautiliales bacterium | reverse complement strand
AAATTCAGACCCTAAAGATATAATCTCTAAAATAAAAGATATAGCAAATGAAATGTTTAATAAAAAAATATATTCTTATAAAATTATTCCAAATAGTGATATTAATGCTATCATTTTAGTAGGTGATAAAGAAGTTGTAAATAAACTTCAAACAATTACAAAACAATTTGATAAAAAAACAGAAATTTCAAATACTCAAATAATTACTCTTAAAAACTCAGACGTTATAAATGTAGAAAAAGTTTTAAAAAATATTATAAAAATTAGATACAAAAATAATCCTCCATCAATTACAGCTTCTAAAGAGACAAACTCATTAATAATAGTAGGAAATACAAAACAGATAAATACTCTAAAAGCAATAATTTCTGCACTTGATATTCCTAAACAACAAGTATATGTAAAAGCAAGAATTCTTGAAATTAGTAACTCAAAAGCTTCTCAAATAGGAGCACAATTTGGTATATTAGGAGGAAGTGGGACAAATGGATTATATACCTTTAGTGCAAATTTAGGAGGTCCTGCTATAGCTTTTAATGTATCAGATTTAGGACTTGCTCTTCCTACTTTAAAAAGAGGTCTTGCTTTAGGCGTAACATTAGATTTGCTTGAAACTTTAGGAGCAGCTAAGAAACTTAGTGAGCCATCAATTTTATGTATAAACAATACTCCATCTACAATTTATGTAGGAAAAACTATTTCTGTTCTTACTGGTAAGACTACTTCTACTGTAACAAGCGAAAGCTATTCAAGACAAGATATAGGTCTTACTCTAAAAATAACTCCTAGAATAGATAATGACAATAAAGTCTCTTTAAAAGTAAATGCTGTAATTGAAGATATATTACCTGGTTCTGTTGTAGGACTTCCTACTACTTCAAAAAGAGAAATAGATACAACAACAATAGTAAATAATGGTCAGAGCATAATAATAGGAGGGCTTGTAAGAGACAATAAAGATGTAACTTTAAAAAAAGTTCCTTTACTTGGTGATATTCCATTTATAGGAGCTCTATTTAGACATAAAGAAATAAATAACGATAAAACAACACTTGCTATAGTTTTAACTCCTTATATAATAAAAAGAAGTAGTAATTTAGATAAACTAAGAGAGACTCTTTCAAAATTAAATGCACTTGAAAAGAAATTTGTAATTAATTTTATAAAAAAACATAAGAAAAAACCAAAAAAAATAGAGTTTGATTTAGAAAGAGGATTTTATGAAAGTAATTAAAAACATAAATCCTAAAATATTAATTCTTGATAATTTTGATATAGAAGAAGGAATAAAGTTTAATTTGCTTCCTATTTTATTAGATAATAAAAAATATTTTATTACAAAAGAAAAAGACTTTATAGACGCATTAAACTATTACAATAAAATAGATTTTCCTTTTGAGGTTATTTTAACAGATGAAGACAGTTTTGCAAGAGTTTTAAATCAATTTTTAGAAGTAAAAACTCAAAAAGATTTGCAAAAAGATATAGAAGAAGAAATCTCTTTTGAAGAGATTATTAAAGAATCAGATGATATATTAAATCCAGATTCAGCTCCCGTTATAAAATTTGTAAACTCAATATTTTTTCAAGCCATCAAAAAAAAAGCAAGTGATATCCACATAGAAACTCACGAAAATTTTGGAAGTGTAAGATTTAGAATAGATGGAGTTTTATTTACTGAAGCAAAAATTCAAAAAAAACTTACTGAACTTGTAATAAATAGAATAAAAGTAATTTCAAATCTTGATATTAGTGAAAAAAGAATTCCTCAAGATGGAAGAACTCAAATAAAAATAGATAAAAAAAATATAGATATAAGAGTCTCAATAGTTCCTACTTATTTTGGTGAAAAAGCTGTAATGAGAATTTTAATGGAAAGTGAAGATATTCCATCTCTTAAAGAACTTGGATTTAATAAAGAAATAGAAAATAAATTTAAAGACCTTCTTGAGCATTCATATGGAATGATACTTGTAACAGGTCCTACAGGAAGTGGAAAATCTACAACTTTGCATAGTTTTTTACAAACTATTGCTTCAAGTGAAAAAAATATAATTACAATAGAAGATCCTGTTGAATATAAAGCTAATAATATAAATCAAATTCAAGTTAATCCAAAAGTAAATTTAACCTTTGCTACAGCTCTTAGAAGCATCTTAAGACAAGACCCAGATATAATAATGGTAGGAGAAATAAGAGATAAAGAGACTGCAAAAGTAGCAATTCAAGCAGCCCTTACAGGACATTTAATGTTATCTACTCTTCATACAAACAATGCTCCATCAACAATAACAAGACTCATTGATATGGGAATTGAACCATTTTTAATTTCATCTAGCATTATAGGAATTTTATCCCAAAGATTAATAAGAAAATTATGCAGTTGTAAGGAAGAAGATGAAATTCCTATTATTACAGACCCTCTTTTAAAAGATAAAAAAATAGACAAAATCTACAAACCTAAAGGTTGTAAGGAGTGCAATTTTACAGGATATAAGGGTAGAAAAGCAGTTGGAGAATTATTAATAGTAGATGATGATATAAAAAAACTAATAGCACAAAAAGCTACCGATATAGAGATTAAAAATGTTATGATAGAAAAAGGAATTAAAACATTAAAAGAGGCTATTTTTGAAGAAGTAATAAATGGAGTAACTTCTATACAAGAAGCTATTAGAGTTGGATTAAAGGATTAAATTGAAATTTAAATATGTTGCTTTTAATAAAGAAGGAAAAAAAGTAAAAGGAGAAATTGAAGCTTCATCTATTCAAGAAGCTCAGACAAAACTAAATGATTTAATAATCATTAAAATAAAACCAAAAAAATTTAACTTTTCTTTTTACACTAATAAAAAAGAGATAGCTAAAATATTAAATGTATTAGGTCTTTATTTAAGAGCTTCTATTCCTTTAAAAAGAGCTATTCAACTTGCAAAAAATCAAACAGAAGATACAAAAATAAAAAAATTTTTAGATTTTATTGAAGAAGAGATAAAAAATGGAAAAAGTCTCTCTCAAGCAATATCATCTCAAAAAATAATTAATCTTGCACCTTTTATAACAAATTCTATAAAAGTAGCTGAAAAAAGCTCTAATTTAGATACTATTTTAATAGAATTATCTAAATTTCTCCAAGAAGAAGAAAAAATTTCATCTAAAACAACTCAAGCATTAATTTATCCATCTTTTATAATCTTATCAAGCTTTATTTTAGTAATTGTAATGATGAATACAATAGTCCCAAAAATAGTAAAAATTTTTGAAAATTTAAATCAAAAATTGCCTGCAATTACTCAAATTACAATATCTATATCAAAATTTATTCAAAATAATTACATTTTTATTTTTTTGATGATAATAGTAGCTCTTTTAATTTTAACGTTAGCATAT
>CAZEOW010000106.1:0-3452 GCA_964514005.1 uncultured Nautiliales bacterium | reverse complement strand
AAAGCGGAAGAGATTAAATAAATTGAAATCCTCTTCCTTTACTCTTTTTGAATTAGTTATTGTAATAGTTGTTTTGGGAATTTTAGTAATAGCTTTTAATCCTTCTATTTATACAAATAAACTTCAATTAGCAGCAGATCAAGTAGTAAAACATATTTTATATACAGAATCTCTTGCTTTAAGAGATGATAAATATCAGCCTTTTGCAATAGATACTTCATCAATAGAACAAAATAGAAGTAAATATTGGTTTAAGCAATTTTGGCAAATTAGATTTTCTGTAAATGATAATAATGAATATTGGTATGAAGTTTTCTCAGATTCTCCTACTTCATCAACTTCTACAAATTTTGATAGGAGAGCAACATTAGTTAGTGAATTTGCTAAAGATATTGACGGTAAATATATAGTCGGAAATTGTAGTGAGGTAGATTGTAATAAAGTTGTTAGTATGAATGTTTTAGGAAATAGCATTCCTATAGCTAATTTAACAAAAGCTTATGAAATAAATAAAATAGAAATACTAAATTGCGATTATGGGAGTAAATATTGTTCTTTAAATAAAACTTATAGTTTTAAATTATTGTTTGATAATTTTGGAAATGTGTTTTTAAATGAAGGTGAAGCGGGTGATAGTGGTGATATAAATATTTTTCAAAGACAACTTTTAACACATAATATTACTTTAAGATTATGTAAAGATGCAAGTTGTAATGAGTATAAAGATATTTTAATTACCCCAAAAGGGGATGTAGAGTTAATTAACTAATTTGTCTACCCACATTGCAAAACTAAATTCATCTAATGCACCAAGAGCTCTGTCTATTTCTTGATTGTTTTTAATTGCTACAGTTGTAGGAATGCTTCTAATACCAAATCTTGCAGCAATAGAAGGCAGTAATTCTGTATCTATTTTTACAAATTGAGCTTTTAATGGAAATTCTTTTGCTACACTTTTAAAAGTAGGTGCAAACATTTTACATGGAGCACACCACTCAGCCCAAAAATCTATAATAATTGGCACAGTTACGCTATTTGCAAGTTTATTAAACTCTTCTTCTGAAGAGATTTCAATGGGTTGATTTTCTAATAAATTGCTCTTACAATTTCCACATATAGCTTTTTTATACTCTTCTTTTTTTGGAAGTTTGTTCAGACTCTTACAACTTGGGCACGCGAAAACAATACTATCCATTTTATCCTCCTCCTACGAAATTTAAAGCTTCTATTTTATCATTTTCTTTTAAAGTAAATTTATTCCATTCATCTTTTTTTACTATTTTCATATTTACTGCAACTGCCATTGTTTTATCAAATACTTTTAAATCTTCTAACAGTTCTTTAATTGTAATATTTTCTTTTACATCTTTTTCAATTCCATTAATCTTAATTTTCATTTATTCTCCTAAAGAGTTATTTCTTTAATATCTGCAATATCTAAGAACTCTTTATAAAGCGTGGCAATTAAACTTTTTCTGTTGTTTTTTATTTTTTCATCTTTTACATTTACTAATACATTATCAAAAAAGTTGTCTATCTCTGCTTTTACAGATAGTAAATAGTCTAATTTCTCTTCTATATTATCAAAATCTTTTGCTTTTTGAAGTTTTTTATAGAGTATTTTTTCCTCTTTTTTTTCAAATAGATTAGAATTTATTGAAATATTATTTATATCAAAATCTTTTACTATATTTGCTACTCTTTTAAATGTGGTTGAAAGTTCTTTAAATTCTTCACTTTCTACAACTTCTTTTAATAATTTTACTTTTTTATCTATCTTAAGTAGATTTGTTTCATTTGTAGCTAATACTGCTCTTATTACTGAAGGGTTTACTTTATAAAATTTATAAAGTCTTTCTAGAATAAACTCAACTAACTCTTTTGTATTTAAATTTTTGTATAAAGATTTATTTTCTTCTATTGCGTTTTGAATATCAAGAGGTATATTGTTTTCTATTGCTATTTTAATAATATGATTAGCTGCTCTTCTAAGTCCAAATGGGTCTTTATTTCCTTTTGGAGTTTTTCCTATACTAAAAAGTCCCATAAGAGTATCTAAGTTTCTTGCAATATTTAAAGCAGCTGAAATTATATTACTTGCAGAGTCTTGGTATTGTTCTTTTATTGCAATTGCTATATCTTCACTAATACCATTTTTTAGTGCATAATAATATCCCATAATTCCTTGTAATTCTGTAAATTCATATACCATTTCTGTAAGCAGGTCTGCTTTTGCAAGATTTATTGCTTTTAGCAGTTTTTCTTTGTCTATATTAAATTTATTTGCTAAATATTCTCCTATTTTTTCTTCTCTTTTAACTTTATCGTATAATGAGCCTAAATTATCCATATATACTATATTTTTTAATCCTTCTATGCTTAAACCTTTTTTTAAGTCATTTTCATAGAAGAATAGAGCATCGCTTAATCTTGCTCTTAATACTTTCTCATTTCCTTTAATGATTTTTTCAAAATTATCTGTATAAGCATTGCTTACTACAATAAAAGCGTTTGTTAGTTTATTGTTTTTATAAACAGGGAAATATCTTTGGTGTTCTTTCATTGAAGTTATAATTACTTCAGGAGGTAGTATTAAAAACTTTTCATCAAATCTTCCTAGCAAAGGAGTAGGGTATTCTGTAATAGCTACAATTTCTTCTAATAAATCTTTATCAATTTCAACCTTTATATTATGGTTAGATTCTAAATTTTGCATTTCTTTTAAAATTTTATTTTTTCTTTCATCTTGATATAAAATAACACCGTGTTTATCTAGTTGACAAAAATATGTCCCAACAAAATCTATTTCTGTTTTTTCTTTAAATATTCTATGACCTAATGTATAATTTGATGAATTTGTGCAGTAAGTTTTAAAATTTATAACCTCATCTTCTAACATTGCTAAAATCCATCTAATAGGTCTTATAAATTCTTTATTACACGTTCCCCATTTCATATGTTTTCCAAAATTCATTTTATCAAGCCATTCTGTAATCATTTGAGGAATTAAGTTAGTAGAATTTTCTCCTTTAATTTCTTGTTTGTAATATAAAAATTCTTGGTTATTTTTACTTTTATATGTTACATCATTAATTGATATATTAAGTTTTTTGGCAAAACCTTCAAGTGCTTTTGGATTTTTTTCTACTATACTTTTTGGAGCTCCCCATACTTCTTTTACTTGATCAGGTTGTTTTGTTGGAAATTCTCTATGCCAAAGAACTAATCTTCTTGGAGTGTAATAAAGATTAAAATTTGTTTTTAAATTATATTTTTCTAAAATTTCAAGCCAATATTTTTCTATATTTGAAAGTTCTTTTAATAAAGGTATAGCAGGTAATTCTTCTGTTCCTATTTCTATAAGTAAGGGTTTTATCATAAAAGTCCTTTTTTTTAATAATTTTAACAAAATTTATTATAATTTTAAAAAAGGATAAATGTGAAGTTTAAGA
>CAZEOW010000105.1:0-3492 GCA_964514005.1 uncultured Nautiliales bacterium | reverse complement strand
GTAGAAGTTGAAAAGGTAAATTTTGATGAAAATTATGAAAAATCCCTAAGGCCTCAAAATTTAGATGAATATATAGGACAAGAGCAGATTAAAAAAAACTTAAAAGTATTCATAAAAGCGGCAAAAAAGAGAAGTGAGAGTTTAGATCATATCCTATTTTTCGGACCTCCGGGGCTTGGGAAAACTACGTTAGCTAATATTATTGCAAACGAAATGGGCAGTAATTTAAAAACAATATCAGCTCCAATGCTTGAAAAATCTGGAGATTTAGCGGCAATTCTTACAAATTTAAATGATGGGGATATTTTATTTATTGATGAAATACATAGACTAAAAGCTGCTATTGAGGAAGTTTTATATTCAGCTATGGAGGATTTTAGGCTTGATATTGTAATAGGAAGCGGACCTGCGGCTCAAACTATAAAAATAGATGTAGCAAGATTTACACTAATAGGTGCAACAACTCGTGCCGGGATGCTAAGTAATCCTTTAAGGGATAGATTTGGGATGAATTTTAGGCTTAATTTTTACACTCACGAAGAGTTAAGCGAAATAATAACACTTGCAAGTAAAAAGCTAAATAAACAAATAGAAAAATTAGCCTCAACAGAAATAGCTAAACGCTCAAGAGGAACGCCTAGAATTGCACTAAGGCTTCTTAAAAGAATTAGAGATTTTGCAGAAATAAAAGATGAAAAAATCATTTCTTTAGAAACAACAAAATATGCACTCGATGAGCTTGGAATAAATGAGCACGGATTTGATGAACTTGATATTAAGTTTTTAACACTTTTAGCAGATGCTAAAAAGCCTTTAGGACTTTCAACAATAGCAGCGGCTTTAAGTGAAGATGAAGGAACGATTGAGGATGTAATTGAGCCGTTTTTGTTAGCAAACGGATTTATAGAAAAAACACCAAAAGGAAGAATTGCAACAAGAAAAGCATATGAAATATTAAGATTTAACCCAACAAGTTTATTCTAAGGAATAAGATGCAATTTTTAACAATTTTAACTATTGTAACAGGTTATTTTGTATATCTAACTTATAAACCATACCTTTTAGATATAGCAATTGCAGCTTTAATGGCTATTTCTTTTTTAAAAATAGAAAATATTTTAGCAGGAAAAATACAAAACAGGTATCTTTTAGCTTCTTTTGTCACTTTTATATTTACTATATTAATCTTTGGTCCATTAGTATATTTTGTTTTAAATATTACAAAATTTCTATCAACTATTCAGATAGAAGATATCAAATATATTACGACTAAAGCACAAGATTTAATAAACTATTTACCAAATGTTATAGCAACAAAGATACACTCCTATTTAGACCAAAACAATATTACACAAATATATAACTCTATTGCCCCTATTATAGGAGCATTAACAAAAAAAGGTGCCCTATTTTTTAGGGATGTATTTTTAATTACTATTTTTTTCTTTTTTGCTATTTTATATGGTAGAGAACTGCTAAAATTTTTTTCACAGATAATACCTATTGAAAATTACAAATTAGAAAAACTCTTTTTCAATACAAGCGAAATTATGAGTGTAGTTTTTTACTCAACTATTTTAACTGCAATTTTAGAAGGCGTATTATTTGGAATAATTGTTTATATCTATGGATTAGACTTTATATTTTTTACAATTATGTATGCCTTTTTTTCTCTTATACCTGTTGTAGGAGGAGTTTTAATGTGGGGACCTGTGAGTTTATATCTATATGCAAATGGAAACAGTGAAGGTGCTTTAAGTATTGCTATTTATTCTATTATAATTATTTCTATATTTGCCGACACTTTTGTTAAGCCTATAATTATAAAATTTATTCAAGATAAATTCAATGCAAAAATGTCTATAAATTCTATGTTGATTTTTTTTGCTATTGTAGCTGGACTCTCATCTTTTGGAATGTGGGGAATTATTATAGGACCGGCTGTTACTGCTATGTTTATTTCAATTTTACAACTTTATAAAGATATTTTAGTTAGATAGACTAAATTTTTTTAATAAAAAAGATTAAAATTCTTGACAAAGATTGTGTAATTTACTATAATACATCTGTCAAAATTTAAAAACAAGTGCTAAGGATGAATGAAAAATTACAGATAGTTCTTATCAATTTAATAGAACTATATATAAAAAAACAAAGTCCGTTATCTTCCAATAAGTTAAAAAAAGAAGCTCATTTAGCTTTTTCAGCATCAAGTATAAGAAGCTATTTTCAACAATTGGAAAATATCGGTCTTATAAAAAAAGAACACTCATCAAGTGGGTCATATCCCACTATTAAAGCAATGCAAAAGTTTTGGCAAAAAAATTTTTCTTTAAATAACTTTTCATTTGAAAAGATTCCAGAAGAAGTAAACATATATATAAAAGAAAAGGTCTTTGATAACCAGCTGTTAAAAAATGTTTATAATGTAAATAATAAATTTATTATTTTAGAATTTGAAAAAGATGAAGTAGTATATAAATACAGCAATGAACTTTTTATCCTATTTAGTTCTTTAAAAAACATTTTACTAGATGAACTAAAAAAATATTTACTACATATAAATCTTTTAAAAGAAGCCAAAAAGTTAGAACCTCTTTATATTTATAAAGAGTATAATCCAAAATTTATATATTTAAATAATATTAAATTTAATGAACAAGATTTTAACTATGGATTGTATTTTTCAGATGCTTTTTTAATATACAAAACTTTAATAAAAAACGGCTCTTATAAAGAAGTATTTTTAATAGGAGATATTTATTCAGATTTTTCTATTTTAAGCACTAAATAAAGCCTAAGAAAGGAGATATAATGAAAAAAAAGAATAATAAAGAAGAGATGAACGAAAAAAAAGAAAACGAAATTGATATTCAAAAAGAGAATGAAGAACTTCAAAAAAAACTTGATGAAGTTCTAAGAGCTTATGCAAAATGTGAAAATGATAAAAAAATTTTACAAAAAGAAGCAGATGCGGCAATAGAATATGCTTATGAAAAATTTGCAAAAGATTTATTACCTGTAATTGACAGCTTAGAACTTGCAATTGTACATGCAAGTGCTCTTGAAGATAAAGAAGAAGCATTTGATAAGCTTCTTGAAGGAATAGAGCTTACATCAAAAAAACTTTTAGATGTATTTAAAAATCATGGAATTGAACCAGTAAGTCATGATGAATTTAATCCAAAATATCATCAAGCAATTCAACATGTAAGCTCCGAAGAACATGAAGAAGGGGCTATAGTTGATATCTACCAAAAAGGCTATACTTTAAAAGGTAGATTAATAAGACCATCAATGGTAACAATAAATAAAAAATAACATAAGGAGGAAAATAATGGGAAGAGTAATCGGAATCGATTTAGGAACAACAAATTCAGCTTTTGCATATTATGATGGAAAAGATGCAAAAATTATCGCTAATAAAGAAGGTAGAAACACTACCCCTTCAGTTGTAGCATTTACTGATAAAGGTGAAATTTTAGTAGGTGA
>CAZEOW010000104.1:0-3519 GCA_964514005.1 uncultured Nautiliales bacterium | reverse complement strand
GGAATTTCATTAGGCCCATATTGTTTTAATCTTTTTTTTGCTTCTTCTTGGCTTAATCCAGTCTCTATATCCACATTAAATTCACTTGCAACTTTATCTATAGGAATGTTTTTGTATTCATCTGTTTTCATTTTATTATCCTTCAATCCCCATTAAAGGTTTTGCTAAAAAAAGCATTTTTTCATTAAGAGAGTAGGGGGTATTAAGAATTTCTTCAAGCTCTCTTAAAATAAATTTTTCTTTGTAAAAGGTTACTATTTTATTTGGTGTTTTTTCTATGTTAAGTAGGGCAGTTTCTATAAATTCAGCAGCTCTTAGTCTTTCCATTACGGTTGGATTTCCTCCTCTTTGGATATGTCCTAGTACTGTTATTCTACTTTCAAAATCAAGTTCTTTTTCAAACCAATCTTTAATATAATTGGTTTTATTTACTCCTTCTGCTACTATGGCTATAAAATATTTTCTTCCATTTTTAATCTCTTTTAAAAATCTTTTTTTTAAGTTATCTAAATTATATTTAACTTCTGGAATAAGACACATTTCAGCTCCATTTGCTACTGCACTTGTAAGGGCTAAATATCCACATTCTCTTCCCATAGTTTCTATTACAAAAGCTCTATTAAAACTACTTGCCGTATCTCTTATATTATCTATTGCATGTCTTATTACATTTAAAGCTGTATCTGTGCCTATTGAGTATTCGTTTAAAGAAATATCGTTATCTATTGTAGCAGGAATTCCCATAAAAGGAATTTTAAATTCTTTATAAAAAATATCTAATGCTCTAAAACTTCCATCTCCTCCTAATATAATTAAGGCATCTATTTTGTGTTTTTTTAAATTTTGATAGGCTATTTTTCTATAATTTTTATCAAACCACCTTTTACTGCGGCTTGAGCGGATAATTGTTCCGCCTTTGCTTATTATAGAACTTACACTTTTAAAAGAAGCTTTTTTTATTTTTCCATCTATTAAACCTTCAAGTCCGTCATAAACAAAATAAGGGGTATAATTTTTATATATACAAACTTCTACAAATTTTTTAATAGCTGGATTCATACCGCTACTATCACCACCGCTTGTGAGTATTGCTATATTCACTAATTTTCCTTTATTTCTATTCTAAAAACTGCTCCTTCATTATCATTATATTGAGTTAAACTGCCATCTATTCTTTGAATAAGTAATCTACTCATATAAAGTCCAAGGCCTGTTCCGTTTTTTATATCTTTAGTTGTAAAGTAGGCTTCAAATATTTTATCTTTTATCTTCTCATCAACTCCTCCTGCATTATCTTTTACCTCTATAATACACTTATTGTTTTTACTAAAAGCTTCTATTTGAATACGAGGATTTTTTATTTCTCTTTCTACTAATACATCTTGAGCATTTTTTATTAGATTTAGTAAAATCTGTTTAAGTTCATTTGGATATATAAGAAGTTCTTTATTACATTTTAAAGACACTATAATATTTATTCCTTTATTTTGTAACGATGAATTTGCAATCTGAAGAACACTTTTTATTAATTTATCTATATTAAAGCTCTCTTTTTTTCTATCTTTTCTGTAAAAACTTCTAAAATCATCAATAGTTGTTGAAAGATGTTTTATCATCTCTTTTATTGTATCTATTCTCTCTTTGCTTCTTTTTTCATCAAACTCTTTTAACATAAAATCTACTTCCATATCTGTAATTAAAGTAGAAATTACATTTAAAGGTTGTCTCCATTGATGAGCTATCATACTTAAAATTTCTCCCATTAATGCCATTCTTGATTGAAGAATTAACTGTTCATCTTTTATTTTTATCTCTTTAATAGCGTTATCAATTTTTATTTGAAGTTCTTCTTCCCTTTTTACATCATAAATCATAAATATTACTAAGACTATTACTATAATAGTTACAACTACTAAAAATGCAGTTAATACTTTTTGTAAAGATAATAAATTTTTATCTACTATTTTGAGTGCTTTATGTGAAAAATCAAGAGTAATTAAATATTCCACTTTATCGTTTTTAACAACCGGATACAGATAAGTAGACCAAAGTCCGTTTATTTTTTGTTTAAAGTATAAAGGTTTTTTTGTTTTTATAGCTTGAATATACTTCTCTTTATATAATGGATCAAATCTTTCATTAAAAAGAAATCTATTTTTTTTATCTAAAGTACCATCTGCCAAAACTCTAAAAAATTTTCCATCATAATAAAGAATAAAGATATTTTTAAAATCTTCTGAAATAAAACTAGAGAGATATAAGTTTTCTTCTTCTTGAGTTTTTTTATCTTTTAAGGCATCTTTTAAGTTAGTATATTTTTGATTGTTAACTCTTTTTATATTATCTAAAATACTTTTTGCCTGAATTAAGAAGTGATTATAAGTGTTTTGTCTAATTTTATCTTTTGTTGAATAGAAATAATACATAATTATAAAAGAGAGAATAATTACAAATAAAATTAAAAATATTAAATAAATTTGCCTTTTATTCATTCTACAAAATCCATTAACTCTTTATTTAAATAAAGATGAAATTTTTTTACTCCTTCTTCTTTTATTCTAAGCTGGGGTCTACCTTTTCTCCAATAAAGAGCACCTATTACATTCTCTTGTGTTAAAAATTTTTCATATGAAAATACAAATTTAGGTTTATTACATTTAAAGTCTCCTAAAACAATATCTGATTTATCACATGAAGTCTGAATAAGATGAGATGATTTTAAAGGATAAGGATAATAGATATAAATTTTTTCTTTATGAAAAAGAGTAGTTAAAACTTCTTCAATTAATGTTATTTCAAAAGGATTTAAAGCAAACAGAAAAATTGGAAAATATATTATTATTATTATCTGTTTCAAAACATATACTCCATACTTAGATTTATACTTTTTTGAGTGTTTTCAACTTTTATTGGTTCTAAATATGTTTTTGTTAGAGGATTTACTCTTATGTATGAATTTTCAGAATCTTTTCCCAAAATATTTTGTAATTTTAGACTTATTAAAAAGTTAGGGGAGTAGTGATATTTTACTCCCGCATTAACTAAATGCCCTTTTTCATATGAATTAAGTTTTCTTATTTTAAATATATAATTTTCAAAAAAATCAAACTTTCTAAATGAGTGGAAATTTAAAATAGATAGTTTAAAAGTATATTTAATAGGAATGTTTTTATAGGTTATATAGTATGTATCTAATACTAAATTGTTTAATTTGCCAAACTCTTTTGTAACTCTTAAATTTACTACATCGGAATGAAGAGTTTTTTTTGAGTATTGAAGGGTATGTGTATATATAGGAAAATTTTTATTTCTTCCTTTAAAAAATACTAAATTTAAATTCAAATCCGGTAATTTTTTAGTATATTTAAATATTAAAGAGTAATTTTTCTGAAGTTTTGGAGGTGTTGTTCCATAAAAAGTTGATAATAAAAAGTTAGGAGAAGATGTTTGAATTAAATAATAGTATATTTGAAATATATTGCTTTTATTTAATAAATAGGTATTACCGATTTTTAAATC
>CAZEOW010000103.1:0-3524 GCA_964514005.1 uncultured Nautiliales bacterium | reverse complement strand
GGAGAAGAGACGAATAAGCTTATAAACGGGCTTTTTTATAAATATTTTGATAATGAAATATTAAAAAGTGCAGAGGATGCAGCAGTTTTAAATATGGATAAAAAAATAGCTTTTACAACGGATTCTTTTACAGTAAGCCCTATATTTTTCAATGGTGGAGATATAGGAAAACTTAGTATTGCCGGTACTTGCAATGATGTAGCTATGATGGGGGCAAAGCCAAAGTATCTTACTTGTTCGTTTATGATTGAAGAGGGGCTGGAATTTAATGAGCTTGAGATGATTGTAAAATCTATGGCTGATGAGCTTAAAAAAGTAGGAGCTAAAATTGTTGGGGGTGATACGAAAGTGGTACCTAGTGGAAGTGTTGATAAAATATTTATAAATACTTCTGGTATTGGAGAAATTTTAAAAGAAGGAATTAGTGCACATAATATAAAACCAAGAGATAAAATCATAGTCAGTCGTGATATAGGAAGACACGGCAGTGTTATTATGGCGCATAGATACGGCGTGCAGACAGAGCTTGAGAGTGATTGTAAAGTATTATGGCCTGAAGTTAAGGCGTTAATAGATAATAATATCAATATTAAAGCAATGCGTGATGCTACAAGAGGCGGGCTTAGTGCAGTGCTTAACGAATGGGTTAAAGCAAGCCGTGTAGGAATAGATATTTTTGAAGAAAATATACCTATTAGCGATGAGGTTATGGGGCTTTGTGAGATTTTCGGATTTGAGCCTATGGATTTGGCAAATGAGGGGACTTTTGTAATAGCGGTTGATGAAAAAGATGCTAAAAAAGCAGAAGAGATTTTAAAAGAATTTAATCAAAGCGCTTCTATTATAGGAGAAGCAAAAGAGGGTGATAAAGTTATTATGAATTCTTCTTATGGCACAAAAAGAGTAATGGAGCTCCCAAAAGGCGAACTTCTCCCTAGAATTTGCTGATTTTTTTGTTAAACTTTGAAAAATTTAAAAGGAATTTAATGAAAATTCTTTTTATTGGAGATATTGTTGGAAAACCTGGAAGAAGATTAGTTAAGCACTATTTACCTATTTTAAAAAAAGAGCATAATATTGATTATGTTATAGCAAATTATGAAAACTTAGCTCATGGATTTGGAGTAACACCTAAAGTATTTAAAGAGATTAAAAATGCTGGGGTTGATATTTTTACAGGAGGAAATCATACTTTTGATAAGAAAAAAGAGGCTATCTCTCTTTTAGAAAATAAAGAGATTTTAAGACCACTAAATTATTTTGATGCACCGGGAGAGTGGTTTTTTGAAGATGAAAATATTATGGTAATTAGTGCTATGGGAATTTATGGTATGCCTTATGGAAAAAATCCTTTTATTGAGCTTGATAAGTTTTTAGATTCAAGAGAGAAGTTTATTTTTATAGATTTTCACGCAGAAGCTACAGCTGAGAAGAGAACTTTATTTCATTTATTAAAAGGAAGAGCTTCAGCAATTATTGGAACTCATACTCATGTAGGAACTGATGATTTGGAAATTAATGATGGGACTTGTTATCTTACCGATATAGGAATAACAGGATGTAGAGATAATGTTATAGGTATGAAAGTGGAAGGACCTATAAAAAATATGTTAAGTGGTATGAAGCAAAACTTTGATGTACCTGATAATTGCAAAGCTATTTTTCAAGCTTTATTAATAGAAAGTGATGGGATTGAAAGTAAGAGGGCTTATAAATTAAAAGCTTTTGATTATGATGGAGTGTTTGTATCTCAGGAGGTGTGATGATTAGTAATTCGTATGAGCTTTTAATGGAACTGAGAAAACTTAATTTATTAGAAAATAAGCCAAAATATTGGTGGCCAAATGCTGGAAGTTTTGAAGTAATAATTGGAGCTATTTTAACTCAAAATACTAAATGGGAAAAAGTTGAGAAGGCTTTAGTAAAATTAAGTAAGTATTCTTTAGAAGATATTGCAAGTTTAGATGCAAATTATTTAGCTTCTCTTATAAAAAGTGTAGGATTTTATAATCAAAAAGCTAAAAGACTTATTATTCTTAGTAGAAATATTTTAAGAGAGTTTGGTGATTTTGAAAATTTTAAAGACAATGTAAGTAGAGAATGGCTTTTAAAACAAAAAGGGATTGGCTTTGAAACAGCTGATAGTATTTTGTGTTATGGATGTTTTAGAGAAATTATGGTAGTAGATTCTTACACAAAAAGACTTCTTAAGAGGTATGGATATGAGTTTGAAAGTTATGATGAAATGAGAGAATGGTGCGAAAGAGGAGTTGAAGAAAATTGGGATAAGCTATCTTCTTTTTATGAAAATGATTTAAACCTTTGTTTTGCAAGATTTCACGGTAAAATTGTGGAGTTTATGAAAAATAATAAATTTTAGGAAATGTTATGAGAGATAAAAAGGTGTTTAATGTATTAACTATCCTAAAAAGATTAAAAGATAATCAAGAAATCTGCACAAAAAATATAGCTAAAGAACTTGATGTTGATGTAAGGACTATTCAGCGGTATTTAAAAGATATTAGCGAATTTTTTGATGTAGAGTTGATAACTACTAAAAGGGGATGTTATAAATTTTTATCTTTAGAAAATGTAATCTTAGATGAAAAAGCTTCTCAAGAATTTGATGCATTTGCAAGGATTTTAACTGCATTGGATGAAAAGGTGTTAGAAGTTTTTAACGTTAATAAAAAATTGATAAGAAAAATTGTCAAAGAAGAGATTTTTTTTGTAAAAAACTCTCCTATAGAAGAGATAAAAAACTTTAAATTTATTAAAGAGCTAATAAAAGCTATAAAATACTCTCTTGTAATTGATATAGAATATGAAGCTGAAGAAAAATATTTTTTTAAAGAGCTAAAACCTTATAAAATTGTCTTTACAGAGGGTAATTGGTATTTGGTAGTTGAAAGTAATGATGATATAAATAATGGAGTTAAGTTTTTAAGGCTTAGTTTTATAAAGAGTGTTTATCTAAGTTCTAAGAGTTTTTATAAGAAAAAAGAAATTATTGATTATATATATAGTTTTCAGAGTTTAATGAGTGGATACAATAAGAAAAAAATTAAAGTAGAAGTGAAGGTTGATAAAAAAGTTGCGAGATTTTTTAAAGTTAAAAAATTTCTTTCATCTCAAAAAATTGTAAAAGAGGAAAAAGATGCTATTTTTATAGAATATTATGTAACAAACAAAGAAGAAATTCTTTTTTTGGCTAAAAGGTGGCTTCCTTATATGAAGATTTTATCTCCAAAAGAGTATAATGATGAACTGATAAAAATAGTAAAAACTTTTTTGAAGGAAAATAATGAAGTATGCTAAAATAAAAATCATAACTGATATAGTTTTGCCTTATAAATTTATAGGTTCAACTATTAGAGGTGCTCTTGGATGGAGTTTAAAAAAGGTTGTTTGTATTAATCCTTCTTTTAAATGCGAAGGTTGCTTTGCAAAAGATAATTGTCTTTATTACGATATGTATGAGAGTGATTTTACTAAATTTAGACTCTCTTTGAAACTTAGCGGTG
>CAZEOW010000102.1:0-3577 GCA_964514005.1 uncultured Nautiliales bacterium | reverse complement strand
AAGTTTTTTTGATGTAAATATGTTAGGTTTTTTGTAGAATTTTAAAAAAAGGAGTAATATGCAAATAGAACATATATTCAATGCAATACATAGAAATAATGAAAACAATCTTTCTTTTTCTCCTCAAAAATTTGAAGTTGATTTTATAGAACATATTATTTTTAATACCTCAACACAACAAACTAATTATGATGGAGAAGATGATTATTTTAAGTTATATAATAAAGGGTTGTATCCTGCAAAACAATCGATAATTTCTCAATATGATGATGAAAAAATAGATAACCTTTTAGAAGAGCTTGGTGAAGAAATTGTAATGATTAGTGGGGACTTTTGGGGTATTCAAAAATTTATATTTGAAGATTTAACTACTAAAAAAGCCTCTAAAATTTTAAGAAGTCGTTCAGCAATGGTAGAATTGATTACATATGTAATTATTGATATATTAAAAAGAGAATTTAAAGGGGATAAAGTTTTATTTGGAGCTGGAAAATTTTTATTTTTAGCAAAAAAAGAGAATGATTATAAAGATAAAATTTTAAAAATACAAAAAGAGATAGATAACTATTTTTTAGAGAATTTTTTTGGACAAAATGGATTTATTTTATCTTTTTATGAGACAACAAAAGAAAAATTACAAAATCAAGATAGTGAAGAGATGAAGAGTGATTTAATATCTCTTGGAAAAGATAATGAATTAAAAAAGTTAAACAAATTTAATCTAAAAGATATTGATGAAGCTAAAATAAATATAGATGTTTTTAAAACAGCTAAAAATGATGATGATATTTGTGATTTTTGTAAAAAAAGGATAAAAAGTATAATTGTAGAAAGTGATGAAAAAAAAGAGAAAGCTTGTGAAATTTGTCATAATCAAATTATTTTAGGTGAGAAACTTACAAAAAAAAGATATATAAAAATTTTTACTTCTAAGAAGCAAGAATCAAAAGATAAAGTTTTAATTTTTAAATATAAAGACACTTTTTATTATGCAAAATTTTTTAATGAAATTGTAGATGATTTAGATGTTTTTGATATTTCAAATCAAAAGTTTGAAGGAATTAGTAAATGGCCTCTTGGAGCTTTTGTAGCAAAAGAAAACAATAAAATAAAATCATTTGAAGAACTTCAAGGGAATTCTCAAGGTTTAATTGCTATGAAAGCGGATGTTGATAGATTAGGGGATACTTTTAGAGATTTTTATATGACTTCATTTAAAAAATTCAATAGATTAAGTAGAGAACTAAATTTCTTTTTTTCAAATTATCTGCCATATTTTATTGAAAACAGCGAATATAAAGATAAAGTCTATGTAATTTTTGCGGGTGGAGATGATTTGTTTTTAATAGGAGAATATAAAACAATGATTAAACTTGCAAAAGATATAAGAGATAGATTTTATAAATTTGCTATAAAAAAAGCAACTCTTTCTATGGGACTTGTAATGTTTAAACATTCAACTCCTATAAATTATATCTCACATCTTGCAGATGAAGCTGAAAAAAGAGCAAAAGAGGTAACAGAAGGGGGAGCAAATAGAAATGGAATAGATATTTTTGGTATTAGTATGAAGTTTGATACTTTTATCAATATAGAAAATAGATGGGGTGAGATAGTTGAAGAATTAGAGACTTTAAATATAGACACAACTACCTTTTATTATAGATTATTAGAATTATGTGATATGAGAGAGAATTTAAAAAGTAAAAGTGTAGATATCAAAAATGCAATGTGGAAATCAAAACTTAGATATCTTTATAGTAGAAATCTAAAATCATTATCAGAAGAGAGTTATGGAAGTATTTTAGGACTTATAGATAAATATGGAATTAAATTAAAGCCTTCAATTTATCTTACAATTTATCACAATAGAGAAAAGGAGAATAAAAAATGAGAGATTTAATAATGGATATCAGTTTTAGGGATAATGACAAAAAGTTAGTAGAGATGTTTGGAGATAAGGCATTACATATAGCAGAAAAGTTAAAAGAGACATACAAAAAAGATAAACCTCATATTACAACAACTCAATTTAGAAAGTTTTATGATAAAGTGTTAGAATTAAATGATAAAGCTCAAAATCTTTCTCAAGATGAGTTTGAAATAAAAGTTTTACCATTTTTAAAGATGTTAAATTCAAAAGTTGCTTATGCTAAAACAAGAGGTGTTTGTGGTAATAATTTTGAAATTTTAATGAAAGAATCAATAAATAAAGTTTCTACTCCAGAAGAGTTACAAAATTTTAAATATTTTTTAGAATCAATAATTGGATTTATGCCAAAAAAATAAGGAGAATGATATGAATATTATAACAATTGAAAGTAAATTAAAACTAATAAGTGGATTACATATTGGTGGTGCTGATGATGCTATGAAAATAGGTGGTGTTGATAGTCCTGTAATTAAAAGAGAAGTTTTTTGTAATGAGAAGGGAATTGTTGGTTTTGGAAAAGAATATAATAAAAAAATTACAGAACCATATATTCCAGGAAGTAGTTTAAAAGGAAAAATTAGAAGTTTATTAGAACATTATTTTAGACTAATTGATCCAAATGGAGAAGGACTTGTTGTAGATAGTAAAACAGATTTTCATGGAATAAATAAGAAAAAAAGAGATTTAATAGTAAAACTTTTTGGAGAAAGTGCAAGTCAAGATAAATCTCCTAACATTACAAGATTAGTGTTTAGAGATGCTTTTATTACAGAGGATATTAGACAACTTTTTTTAGAAAATAAAATATCTTTAAGTGAAGAAAAGTTTGAAAATGTGATTGATAGAAGAAAAGGAACTACTATTCAAGGTGGGCTTAGACAAATAGAAAGAGTTCCAAGTGGTGTGGAATTTAATTTTGGAGTTAGTTTAAGAGTGTTTGAGGGAGATGATGAAAATTTATTTAAAAACACATTAAAATTAGGTCTTAAATTGCTTGAACTTGATGCACTTGGTGGAAGTGGAAGTAGGGGATATGGGAAGGTGGAATTTAGCGATATTAAAGATGATATTGAAACATTAGCAAAAGATATAGAGGAAAAATTAAAATGAAATTAGTTAAATTTACTATAACTCCTCTTTCATCTTTTGCCTCTTTACCCACAGGAGATATGATTTTTGGGCATTTTGCTAAATTTTTATATCCTAAGGATAAAAGATTAGATAATTATTTACAAACTCCACAAATTATATTTAGCGATTTTTTACCAGATGGGTATTTTATGCGACCCACTCTTGCCTTAGATAAATTTGGAGTATCAGATAGTGATAAAAAAGATTTTAGAAAAAAAGAGTTTATTAAAATAGAAAATCTTCAAAATGGTAATTTAGAATGTGAGGAAGTTAAGTTTTTTGAAATTAAACAAGTTATAAGAAACTCAATAAATAGAAAAACATTCTCAACAGATAATAGTGGAGTGTTTGCCCCTTATGGATTAGAGGAGATATATTTTAAAGAAAAAATAGCTTTATATTGTTTGTATGATGAAAATATATTCAACGAGGAAGAAATAGAAAAGATATTAACAACTATTGGAAAAAGTGGATTTGGTAAAAAATCATCTATTGGAAAAGGGCAATTTGAAA
>CAZEOW010000101.1:0-3592 GCA_964514005.1 uncultured Nautiliales bacterium | reverse complement strand
TCAATAAGTTTTAGTTTAATATTATATTTTTTTGCAATTTTTAAAAGAGTATCTCCCTTTTTTACTTTATAAATTAAGAAGTATCTTTTTGCCCTAAATTTTTTTTGAAAAAAATAAAATCTATTACTTGGTATATAAATATAATAAGGGTATGGAGGTGAAAAAATGTATCTCAGATGTAAGTTTTCTCTTCTTAATATGTTAAAAGGAACATCTATTATTTTACTTACATACCACAAAGAAGTTCCAGGAGGAACATTTACAGGAGTTAATTTTGCACTTACCCCACTTTGAATTCTTACATCTAAATATTTTTCAAAACTCTTTTGATGTAATAAAAATGTTAACGCTATAATTTTTAATATATACTCTCTTGTCTCTTTAGGAATATATTGTCTTGAAAGCCCTTTTTGAAATCTCAATAAATCATTTAAGGTAATATTAATAGGCATTAATTCTTTATAAAGTAAATATAGCGAATAAAATGCTCTACTTCCTCTTCTTTGATAATCTTTAATAATTTTTCTATATTTTTTTATTTCTTTATCCTTTCTACACTCTTTTCCCATTGCTTCACAAATTTTATCAACCTTTGCTCTTACAACACCTTCTATTATTCTTGCTTCTCCTGCATTATAAGCCATAATAGCTAAATACCAATTATTAAAAAATTTATGAAGATACTTAAAATATTTAATAGCAGTTTCTGTTGATTTTATAGGATCTTTTCTTTCATCTACATATTCATCTATTTTTAATCCATACTTTCTTGCCGTAAGAGGAATAAATTGCCACAATCCTATAGCTCTTTTATTAGATCTTGCATGTTTACTTAAGTAACTCTCTATAATTGCTACAGATAAAATAGCTTCTGGAAGTTTTGCTTTATAGATGGCTTCTTTAATAAGAGGTAAATAGTCTCTTCCTCTTTTTAGAATATCAAGATAATGCTGTTTTTTATAATAATTATAATAATTGTAGATTTTATTTAACTTTTTATTATTAATAAATCTAATTTCAATATCTAAAGATGCTAATGTATCTAAATTAGCTTGTGTATAAATTCTAGCAAAAGAAACTACTGCAAATAAAAATATTAAAATTAACCTCATATATTAAATAGCCTTTTTGCATTAGAAGTAGTAATCTCTTCTACCTCTTCTTTACTAACTTGCCAAAGCTCAGCTATTTTATCTCTTACTAAAGCAGTATAAGAAGGTTCATTTCTTTGTCCTCTATATGGATGAGGGGTAAGATAAGGAGCGTCTGTTTCTATAATTACCCTATTTTTTGGGATTTTTGGAAACACGTTTACAAGTTTTCTTGCATTTTTAAAAGTAATAACACCCCCTATACCATAATAAAATCTATCTGCAAACTTTAAAAGCTGTTCTGCTGCATTAAAACAATGAAATACTCCCTTTATTTCCGGATGAGCTTCTATAACTTTAATGCTATCTTCTGTTGCTTCTCTAATATGCACTATTATAGGTTTACTATACTCTTTTGCAAGCTCTATTTGTCTATGAAATAATTCTATTTGCTTTTGCTGTTTATCCTTTTGCTTTACCCAATGATAATCAAGTCCTATTTCTCCTACCGCTACACATTTAGGATGGTTTATAAAGCAAGTTATCAGTTTTTCATCATATTTATCAATATCTACAGGATGAAAACCTACTGCAAAATATACTTCTTCATACTTTTGAGCTAAATCTAAAGCTCTTGGTAAATCTTTAGGATCAGCTGCTGGTATTATAAATTTGCCAACTCCTACTTTTTTAGCTCTTTTTATTACATCATCTACATCATTAATAAACTTTTCATTATCTAAATGAGTATGAGTATCTATTATCATTTTTTTCCTTTACATTTTGTAACACACAATAATAAATATTTTAAGCTAATTTTACACTTATACTCTTTTTAATTATAATTGTAACAAAAATATAAAAGGAGACGAAATGTCAAAACCAACATTCACAAGAGAAGAAGCACTTGAATACCACACAAAACCAGTCCCTGGTAAAATCGCTATTGAAGTTACAAAACCTGTTAGAGATTCAAAAGATTTATCAATTGCATATTCACCAGGAGTTGCAATTCCTTGTTTAGAAATAGATAAAGACGAAAATTTAGCTTATGAGTATACAAATAAAGCAAATCTTGTAGCTGTTGTTTCCGATTCTACTGCGGTATTAGGACTTGGAACACTCAAACCTGTTGCCGGTAAACCTGTAATGGAAGGTAAATCGGTATTATTTAAAAAATTTGCCTTTATTGATGCTTTTGATATAGAGCTTAAAGTCCACGATACTGAAGAAATAGTAAAAATAGTTGAAGCCATATCTCCAACTTTTGGTGGTATTAACCTTGAAGATATTAAAGCACCTAAATGCTTCGATATAGAAAAACAAGCTCAAGAAATTTGTGATATTCCTGTATTCCACGATGACCAACACGGAACCGCTATTATTTCTGCAGCAGCTGTCTTAAACTGGGCGGATATGGAAGGCAAAAAGCTTGATGAAATTAGAGTAGTTGTTATCGGTGCCGGAGCTGCCGGACTTGCGGCTTGTGAAATGTATAAAGCTCTTGGTATTAAAAACATTGTAGTTACAGATTCAAAAGGTGCAATTACTACAAAAAGAACGGATCTAAATAAATATAAACAACCTTGGGCTGTTGATGAAGATATAGAAACTCTAGCAGACGCTATGAAAGGTGCGGACGTAATCGTTGGAAACTCTGTAGCTAATTGTATCACTCAAGATATGGTTAAAACTCTAAATCCTAACGCTTTACTTTTAGTAATGGCAAATCCTGATCCTGAAATTAAACCTGAACTAGCTCTTGAAGTTAGACCTGATTTATACATAGGAACAGGTAGAAGCGATTATCCAAACCAAGTAAATAATGTATTAGGATTCCCATTCATCTTTAGAGGTGCACTTGATACTCACGCAAAAGCTGTAAATATGCAAATGAAAATAGCAGCATCTCATGCATTAGCCAATCTTGCTAAAAAACCGGTTCCTCAATATGTAAAAGATGCTTATGCTGGAGCTGATTTAAAATTTGGAAAAGATTATATCCTACCAAAACCGTTTGATAGAAGAGTGTTTGTTGATGAATCAGTAGCTGTTGCAAGAGCAGCACTTGAAAGTGGTGTTGCAAGAATTAAAGTTGATGATATTGATAAATGGGTTGAAGGATATAAAGAGCATTTAATTAATATGCTTAAAGAAAAAGAAGGAATCGATTACTACGCTGAGTAATCCTCTTTTTCTCTTTTTTAATCTTTTATAAAGGATTTTTATGTTAAAAATAGGAATTGTTACAATAAGTGATAGAGCAAGTGCAGGAATCTATGAAGATAAAAGCGGACTTGAAATAGAAAAATTTTTAAAAGAACAAATTACAAATAAATTTGAGATTCTTTATAGATTAATTCCAGATGATTATGAAAAAATAGTAAAAACTTTAAAAGAGTTAGTAGAACTTAAATGTTCATTAATATTAACAACCGGAGGAACAGGACCTGCAAAAAGAGATGTAACTCCAGAAGCCACAAAAGAAGTAATTGAAAAAG
>CAZEOW010000100.1:0-3613 GCA_964514005.1 uncultured Nautiliales bacterium | reverse complement strand
AATACTTTAAAAGTAACGGGCTGAGTAGAGAGCTTAAGAATCTCTACTCTACCCGCTGGCTGGTTGGGTAGGGGGTGCGTCAACCACCCTGTGAGGTTAAGGTTAGTGAGTTAACATACCTCACAAAGTTTACCCGTCATATCTTTATGATGTGATGGGCTCCCGCTTTTAAGCGAGGGTAGTTGACATTCTTACGCTAATATTTTCTTTTTTTAAATATTTTTTTAAATCCATTATATCTATTTCTCTAAAATGAAAAATGCTTGCAGCAAGCGCAGCATCAGCACTATGTTCAAAAACTTCTTTAAAATGCTCCATTTTTCCAGCTCCTCCGCTTGCAATTACCGGCACATGGACAAGTTTTGAAATTTTTTCGGTAATTTCTATATCAAAGCCAGCTTTTGTTCCATCTGCATCCATTGATGTTAAAAGTATTTCACCAGCACCTCTATCTACAACTTCTTTTGCCCATTCTATTGCATCAATACCTGTATCAACTCTACCACCTTTTACAAATACATTCCATTTATTCTCTTTTATTTTTTTTACATCAATTGCAACTACAATACATTGACTACCAAATCTTTTACTTGCTTCATTAATAAATTCTGGTCTTTTAACAGCAGCAGAATTAATAGATACTTTATCACATCCTACATTTAATAAATCATATATGTCATTCAATTCACTAATACCGCCGCCTACAGTTAGTGGTATGAATACTTCTTTGGCTACTTCTTTTACTATCTTAACTATCGGTTTTCTTCCCTCATGACTTGCTGTAATATCCAAAAATGTAAGTTCATCCGCTCCTTCTTCATTATATCTTATAGCTGCTTCTACAGGGTCTCCTGCATCTTTTAGGCCTACAAAATTTACTCCTTTTACAACTCTTCCATTTTTTACATCTAAACAAGGAATGATACGTTTAGCAAAATATTCCATTAAAAACCTTTTTTGTTATAATTTTATCAAACTATTTATTTTTAAGAAAGGATATGTTATAATCAGGGCAAAGAAAAAATTTGGACAAAACTTTTTAAAAGACAAACACTATTTAAATAAAATCTCCCAAGCGATGCCCAATACAGATAATTTAGTAGTGGAAATTGGACCTGGCTTGGGCGATTTAACAGAAAAGCTGCTGGAAAAAAGAAGAGTAAGTGCAGTTGAAATAGATAAAGATCTATGTGAAATTCTTAAAAAAAAATTTCCTAATCTTGATTTAATATGTGGTGATGTATTAGAAATTTGGCAAGATTCGTTAGTGGATGAAAAGTATGATTTAGTTGCAAATTTACCTTATTATATAGCAACAAACATTATTTTAAAAGCTTTAAAAGATAAAAATGCTAAAAATATTTTAGTTTTAATTCAAAAAGAAGTAGCAGATAAATTTGCAGCAAAACCTGGTGAGAAAAATTATAGCTCTCTTGCTATTTTGGCAAGTCAGGTTTCGTATGTTAGAAAAGTATTTGATATTCCGCCTGGAGCTTTTGTTCCAGCACCTAAAGTAATGAGCAGTGTAATAAAATTTGAAAAATTTAAAGATTCATATGATAGTGAATTTGCTAAATTTTTAAAAGTTGCTTTTGCTAATCCAAGAAAAACACTTAAAAAAAATTTATCTGCTATTTATAAAGACTTTAATCCAGAAGAATTCGGACTTGCCAAAACAGTAAGACCTCACCAGGTAGATGGCTCTACTTTTTTCCAGCTCTTTTCTGCCTTAAAAGAAAGGAGTGGAAATGGATAATAAATTACAAGAAGCAATTAAATCAACAGTAGAAGAGAATTTAAAAAATGATTTTAGACCTAAAAAACAACTTCCTACAAAAAAAATAGATCCTAAAAATTTTGTATGGTTTAAAGATTTAAATAAAGCTTTTAATGAAAATGAAAAAATTCATTATGCAAGGTTACATTCTTTTAATAAAATAGACCATAATACAAAAGAGTGGGTTAGATTTACTCCTCTTGGCGGACTTGATGAAATAGGTGGCAATTGTGCTGTACTTGAGACAGAAAATAGTGCAATTATTATTGATTGTGGAATGAGTTTTCCAAGTGAAGATATGCATGGAGTTGATATTTTGATTCCAGATTTTAGTTATTTAAAAGAGATAAGACACAAAATAAAAGCTCTTATAATAACTCATGGACATGAAGATCATATAGGAGCAGTTCCTTATTTATTTAAAGAGATGCAAATTCCTATTTATGGAACGAGTCTTCCTCTTGCAATGATTGAGAATAAATTTAAAGAACATAAAATGCTTCAATATAAAAGTTATTTTAGAAGTGTAAAAAAACGCCATCCTATTCAAATAGGAGATTTTAAAGTAGAATGGATTCATATGACACATTCTATTGTAGATAGTTCTTCTCTTGCTATTCAGACACCTGTTGGAACTATTATTCATACAGGAGACTTTAAAATAGACCATACTCCAATTGATGGTTATCCACCTGATTTACATAGACTTGCATATTATGGAGAAAAAGGAGTTTTAGCACTTTTTAGTGATTCTACCAATTCTTACAAATCTGGAGTAACTCCAAGTGAAAGTGTTGTAGGAAATACTTTTGATAATCTGTTTTTAAGGGCAGAAGGCAGGGTAATTATGTCGACTTTTTCATCAAATATTCACAGAGTCTATCAGGCAATTGAACGTGGTATAAAATATGGAAGAAAAGTTTGTATTATTGGTAGAAGTATGGAGCAAAATTTAAATGTTGCAATGGATTTAGGTTATATTAAACTTCCAAGAGAGATATTTATTGACCCATATGAAATTGGAAAATATGAAGATAAAGAGATTTTAATTATAACAACCGGCTCTCAAGGTGAAAGTATGAGTGCTCTTTATAGAATGGCAATAGATGAGCATAGACATGTAAAAATTAAAGAAGGCGATCAAATAGTTATAAGTGCTAAAGCTATTCCCGGTAATGAACCAACAGTTTCGCAATTAATTAACTTTTTAATGAAAAAAGGTGCAAAAGTAGCGTATCAGGACTTTAGTGAAATTCATGTTTCAGGTCACGCAGCTCAAGAAGAACAAAAACTAATGTTAAGACTTGTAAAACCTAAATATTTCTTTCCAGTGCATGGAGAATTTAATCATTTAATGAAACATAGAGAAACTGCTATGAGTGTTGGAATTGATGAGAAAAATATTTTTGTTATGGAAGATGGAGAACAATGGGAAATTACTCCTAAAAGAATAAAAAAAGTTAGAAATATAAAAGTAGGTAAAGTTTATATTGATAATCAAATTAATGAACAAATTGAAGATGATGTTGTAATTGATAGACAAAAATTAGCAAGTGATGGAATAGTAATGATTGTTGCTCAAATAGATAGGCAAAATAAAAAACTTATTTCACGTCCTCGTGTGACAACTTATGGGATAATTGCAGATAAAGATGATAAAATTTTTGCAAAAGAGATGGAAGAGTTGCTTGTAAATTACATAGAACATGCAAAAGATTATGTATATGAAAAGAATAGAATTTTTGAAAACGAACTAAGAAATGTTATCAGAAAACACATATTTAGAAAAACAAAAAAATACCCTACAATTGTTCCTATGGTTTACTTTATGTAAAC
>CAZEOW010000099.1:0-3619 GCA_964514005.1 uncultured Nautiliales bacterium | reverse complement strand
ACCCTACTTGCAACAGCAACTGCCCTTGCTCTTACAAATAAAAAAATATTTATAACTAGACCTCCTATTGGAATTAGTAGTGATTATGATATTGGTTTTTTACCCGGAAGTAAAGATGAAAAAATGTTAGAGTGGGCAGGTGGATTTTTAAGTGCATTAAACTATTTATTTAAAGATACAAAAGGATACAATTACGATAATATAAAATCTCAACTATTTTTTGAAAAATTTGAAATTATTCCTCTTAATATGATTCAAGGAGTATCTATATTAGAAGGAGAAATTTTAATAGTTGATGAAGTCCAACTTATTACAAGAGAGTATATGAGTATGATTTTAAGTAGAATGAGTGAAGGAAGTAAACTATTTTTACTTGGAGATTTACATCAAACATACTCTACTATAAATAAAAAAGATAGTGGATTATATAGACTCCAACAACTTTTACCTCATGAAGCATTAGCTCATGTAGATTTGCAAAAAATATATAGAAATAAATTAACTCAACTTGCTATATCTCTTTTGGAATAACTTTAATAGTATTAGAAGTTAACCTTACTATTTCATCACCTATTAAAGCAATATTTTTTTCCTTATCTATCCAAACTCCATTTATGTAATCTTTTGGAGTTTTATCTAAATGGTATAATTTCTTATCTAATTTATAAATTTTATCTGCAAGTCTGTAAACCTCACTTAAAGAGTGAGAAACCATAATAGTAGTAAAATTAAATTCTTTATGAATAGCTAAAAAATCTTTATAAATTGCTTCTTTTGTAGCTAAATCAAGAGCAGAAAAAGCCTCATCAAGCAATAAAATTTTAGGCCTTCTCATAAGAGCTCTTGCTAGGGCTACTCTTTGTTTTTCTCCTCCACTTAGATTTAAAGGAAATCTACTTTTTAAACGAGTAATTTTTAAAATCTCTAAAAGCTTATTTGCAAAAGAGATATCTTTATTTACATATAAAAGATTATCTATAACTTTCATATTTGGAAAAAGTGCATAATCTTGAAAAACAAACCCAATACTTCTTTTTTGAGGAGGTAAGTTTATATATTCTACATTATCAACTTTTATACTTCCTTTAGCTTTTTCAAGTCCTGCAATAACTCTTAAAAAAGTACTTTTACCTATTCCACTCTCTCCCATAATAGCTATTATTTCATTTTTTTTAATTTCTAATTCCACTTCAAATAAAACTTCTTTAAAACTCTTTTTTACATTAATATAAATCATAGTTTCTCTTTTGCGAATGATTAAATAGATACACTAAAAACAACACTAAAAAACTTATAATTAAAAGTATAGCACTATAAATATGAGCATTTTTATAATCCATTATTTCTACTAAGTCATAAATAGCAACACTTGCTACTTCCGTTTTTCCAGGAATAGCACCTCCTACCATCAATACAACTCCAAACTCTCCTAATGTATGAGCAAAAGTAATTATTAAAGCAGTTAATATAGAAGCTTTCATATTTGGCAAAACTACTTTAAAAAGAGTAGTGATTTTTCCTTTTCCACTAACATAAGAAGCTTCAATTAAATTTTTAGGGATACTTTCAAATCCACTTTGCAAAGGTTGCACCATAAAAGGAAAAGAGTAAATAATACTTGCTATTAATATTCCTTTAAAAGTAAATAATAAATTAAAAGGTAAGTTAGAAAAAAAGATTAATAAATAAAACCCTAAAACAGAAGGAGGCAAAACAATAGGCAAAGCACTAATTGTCTCTAAAAATGGTTTAAATTTGCTTTTAGTGTTAGCTAAAAAATAACTATAAGGAAGTCCTATAAAAAAAAGAATTAAAGTTACAAAAAAAGCTAATTTAAAAGATAATACTAAAGGCTCTAAATTCATTCTAAATATCCATATCTTCTAAAAATATCTCTTGCCTCTTTTGAAAATAAAAAGTCATAAAATTCTCTTGCATCTTCTTTTAATAAAACAACACCTTGCTTTATAGGATTATAACCTTTTAAATCTTTTTTAATTCCATTTACTTGCATACTTTTTGCTATTACTCCTATATCAACTCCTCTATCCACATACAAAGCAACACTACTTACAGTTGGAGCAAATACAAGTTTATTTTTTATTTTATCATAAATATTCATACTCTTAAAAGCTTCAACAGCTGCTTTACCATATGGAGCAACTCTTGGATTAGCAATGGCTATTTTTTTAGCATCTAATAAAGAGATATCTTTTTTAGAAAATAAAACAATGCCACCTCTTGCATAAACTTTAGGTTTTGTTAAAGAGAGATTTAATTTATAAATTTTCATAGGATATTTCATATCTGCAGATAAAAATATAGAAAATGGTGCTTTATGCATAATAAGAGCACTCAGTTTTCCACTACTTGAAAAAACAACTTTTACTTTTTGATGATACTTTTTTTCAAACGATTTAACAATCTGAGGTAATACATAAGAAGTATTGGCTGAAGCGGCTACTAAAATCTCTTTTGCATATAAAAAAGTAAAGAAAAAAAGAAAGAAAAATCTCATTTATAAATTATTAGCCTTTTTATATTCAATTACTGCTTGATAAACCTCATCTTTTATATGAAGTTTCTCTTTTTTTAATTTTTCAAGTTCAATATCATCTAAATGATCTCTTCCTGATTCTACTTCATCTATTTTTTGATTTAATTCAACATGTTTTTCTATAAGTTTTGCAATATGATGATTTTCTCCTGCTAATTTTTCCATTACAGGAATTAATTCTGGACAACACTCTTTAAACATCTCATCTCCTTTTTTTTTGTAATCATATCAAACTTTTTTTATTCTTACCTTAAAGATTTTTTTATAATCTCTTTGGGCATAAAAAGTTAAATTAGAAAAATGAAAACTTCTCCAATTTAAATTTACTCCTCTTGGAACTAAATAATCACTTCTATAACTGAAATCTTCAACTTCTATTACACTCTTTCTTGGTACTTTTAAAGTTGTAGAGTGAGTAATTTTTACTCTATGAGAATTTATATTTAAATTAACACTTATTCTATTTTTCTTAATTTTAGGATTATTTATCATTTCATCTAAAGAAGCAATTTCTACATTATATAATTTAAAAAACTCTCTTAACATTATTAAATGAGTTTTTATTTTCTCATCTATACTTCTTAACTGTTTAGAAGCTTCAATGCAATAAGCTTCAATATTATGATTTAAACACCATCCTGTTAGAGCTTTTTTTTGCTCTCTATGAGTAACACCACTAAATGTTCTGGTATTAATAAGAGTTATTTTTTTATTTAAAAATTTATTTGCATTATTTATAACAAATAGAGCCTTTGTATATAAATTAAATTCTTTAAATCTTACTTCATCTATTACAACGCTTTGTCCCCATGCTCTTCTAGACTTACTAGCAAAACCAAATCCATCATGCATAGAAATAACTACATCAGGCCTATACTCTAAAATTGCACTTTTTAAAAATTCTACAAATGGATAATCTGGGTCTTTTTTTGAAATATAAGAAAACTTTCTATTCATATCTCCATTATAACCTCTTACATTAGCCAAAATAGAAGTAAAATTACTTCTTGGAATAATAATAACTTCTCCTCTTTTTATTTCACTATCTATTAATAAATCAGC
>CAZEOW010000098.1:0-3622 GCA_964514005.1 uncultured Nautiliales bacterium | reverse complement strand
GATAAAAAAATGAAGTAAAAAAAAGAAAAAATTATCTTTTTGAGAATTGAGGACTTCTTCTTGCTTTCTTTTTCCCGTATTTTTTTCTTTCTACCACTCTTGCATCTCTTGTTAAGAGTCCTGCAGGCTTTAGAATTTGTCTAAATTCAGGAGCATATTCAACTAAAGCTTTAGAAATTCCGTGTTTAATAGCATCTGCTTGAGCAGCAAATCCTCCACCTAATGTTTTTACTTCAATATCAACACTACTTTGCTGTTTTGTAAGAATTAAAGGATATTTAATTCTAAGTTTTAAAGCTTCTCTACCACCTAAAAATTCATCTAAACTTTTTCCATTAATAGTAATATTTCCACTTCCTGCTTTTAGCCAAACTTTAGCTACTGCTTCTTTTCTTTTTCCAGTTGCATAAATTCTTCCGTGCATTTTCATTAGTTACCCTTTATTTGAGCTGTATGAGGATGATTTTCACCAGCATATACTTTAAGTTTTTTTAACATTTTTCTTCCAAGCTTAGTTTTTGGAAGCATTCCTCTTGTTGCAAGTTTAAATAATTTTTCAGGATTTGTTTTTAATAATTTCTCAACAGTCTCTTCTTTTACATGCCCAAAATAACCAGTATGTTTATAGTATTTATCAGATAATTTTTTTTGAGTTGAAAATCTTACTTTCTCTGCATTAATTACTACTACATAATCTCCGCAATCTACGTGAGGAGTATAATAAGGTTTATGTTTCCCTCTTAAAAGAGTAGCAATTTCAGTAATTAATCTACCAAAAGTTTTATCTTTAGCATCTATTAAAATCCAATCTCTTTTAACATCTTCTTCTCTAATTGACTTAGTAAATTTCATTATCACACCTTTTGTGAGTTTTTTAGGTATGAAATTGTAGGGCACAAAACTTAAAAAAAGCTTAAATTAAGAAGAATTTAAGGTTTAATGTTTTTCATTTTTAATATAAACTCTACTTCTCCAGCTGGGATTCTAAGTTCTTTAGAAATATCTTCTATTGAATACCCACTTTTATACATTGCAATAATCTTTTGTTCATCATTTCCAGAAACATTTGAAAACTCAACATTTTTTACATTTTTTTTAATAGAATAGACTTTTTCTTCAAGCTCTTTAATTTTTAATACAAAATTGTCTTCCATAATTTTAATATTGTTTACAAGTTTTTCAATTATATCTTCCATATTTTTTAACTCTTTTAAATCCTTATCCTCTTTTAAACTCTTTTTTAAAATAAATAATTCTCTTGATAACTCATCTAGACTCTTCTCTATAGCCAAAAATTTTGTCTCGTTTTCTTTCTCTTTTTGAATCATAAAATAAAATAAATAAAACATAAAAAAACTAAGTCCTACAAAAATTATTAATACTAAATTATCCATATCTCTTCCTCTCCCTAATAATTGCTCTTTCTCTTGCCATAATAAATGCGTTATAATCTTTAATATCTCTTTCATGCATTAATAAAATCTCAGCTAAATTACTCTCAACTCCTCTAAAAATAACAGGAACTTCCCTTTGAGGAAAAACAGGCAATTTCATTCTAGCGTAATACTTTTTATCTTTTAAAATTTTATCTTTTATTTGAAAATATTCAAAGCCGATTTTTTCAATTTCACTTTTAAATTCAAGTTTTAAAAGCTCTTTTTTTTCATTTTTTATTAAAGCTGTAAGTTCATCTACTTTTCTATGAAGAGCTACTAATAATTCTAACAAAACAGGATCTGTATCTTTTGTCTCTCCCTTAGCTTTAGCAAGTTTTATATACTGTCCTATAGGATCATCACTTTCTGCTCCTAATTTATCAAACTCTTCTTTATAAATATCTTTATATTCACTAAATTCAATCTCAACAAAAGCATCTATTAAGCGTGGCATTTTACATCCTATCTAAAATAATTAAAATCAAAAAGATAATTCCTAAATAACCATTAACATCAAAAAATGCTTTTGGAATATTTTTATAATCTTTTCTTACAAGAGTTTGTTCATAATAAAGCATAAAAGCACTTGCAATTACTGCTACCCATGCAAAAAAACCTAAATGAGCATAAGCTACAAATAAAGCCCAAAATACTACACTAAAAATATGAAACATAGAAGAGATAAAAATAGCACCTTCTTGTGAAATTCTTGATGGAATAGAATATAACCCTTCTTTTTTATCAAACTCCATATCTTGCAAAGAGTATAGTATATCAAATCCTCCTACCCAAAACATAACTCCAATTGCCAAAAAAACACTCCAACAAGGAATAGAGTTAGTAATAGCCACAGCCCCTGCAATAGGAGCTAATCCTAAAGACAATCCAAGAACTAAATGGGAAAATTCACTAAATCTTTTAAAATAGCTATATCCTCCTAAAATTATCAAAATAGGAATTGAAAGCTTAAAAGCTAAATCATTTATCATATAAGCAACCCCTATAAAAATTAGAGCATTTGCAATAATAAATAGTTTCATTTCATCATCGCTCACTTCACCTGTTACTGATACTCTATCTTGAGTTCTAGGATTTTTTGCATCTATATCTTTATCTACATATCTATTAACAGCCATAGCAAAATTTCTTGCACTAACAGCCGCTAATATGCCAAGTACTAATAACTTCCAACCAAACCATCCATTAGCAGCTACTACCATTGCAATTAAAATAAAAGGTATACTAAATATAGTATGAGAAAATTTTACTAGTTCTAAATATTTCTTCATAAAAGGCCTTTTTTGTATAATTTTAGCAAAAAAGGTTAATATGTTTGCAATAATAGGACCAACTGCAAGTGGAAAAAGCGATTTAGCAATATCTTTAGCAAAAAAATTAAATTACGAAATATTATCTCTTGATAGTTTAAGTATTTATAAAGAAATAGATATAGCTTCAGCAAAACCATCTAAAAAAGAATTAAAAGAGATAAAACATTATGGAGTTGATGAAATTTATCCTAATGAAAAATTTGATGTAACAAAATTTATAGAAATTTACAAAAAAATTCCTCATAAAAATATTATAATAGTTGGAGGAACAAGTTTTTATTTAAAAGCAATGATTGATGGAATTTCAAAAATGCCAAATATTACAGAAGAAATTAAAAAAGAGGCTAAAAAATTAAATTATGAATTTTTAAAAAAAATAGATCCAATTTTTGCAAGTAAAATTTCACAAAATGATTCTTATAGAATCCAAAAAGGGATAGAAATTTTTTTAGCAACTAACTTACCTCCAACTCAATATTTTAAACAAAACCCTAAAATAGCTATTTTAAAAAATATTCCAATATTTGAAATAGATATAGATAGAAATACTCTAAGAGAAAAAATAAGAAAAAGAACAGAAAAAATGTTTCAGATGGGATTAATTGATGAAGTAGCATATTTAGAACATAAATATAAAGATAGAAGACTACCTGCTCTAAAAGCTATCGGAATAAAGGAAGTATTAGACTATTTTAATGGAAAATATTCAAAAGAGGTATTAAAAGAAAAAATAATTACAAATACAGCTCGTCTTGCTAAAAGACAACAAACCTTCAATAAAACTCAATTTAACACTATAAAAGCTCCTATTTTCAAATTAAAAGAACTTATTCAACGAAATTATTTTAATTTTAA
>CAZEOW010000097.1:0-3782 GCA_964514005.1 uncultured Nautiliales bacterium | reverse complement strand
AAAAAAGAGGATTAAAAAGAATAGAAGGTCATAAAAAAGGAGCAGAAGTTGTAAGAGATATTACAACCTATTGTGCTAAAAATGAAGAAATAAAAACTTTAACTTTGTATGCTTTTTCTACTGAAAATTGGAAAAGACCCAAAATGGAAGTAGATTTTTTAATGAATTTATTAGATACTTATTTAAAAAAAGAACTCAACACTTACATAAAGAATGATATCAAATTTGATGTAATAGGAGATATATCAAAGTTTTCTACTAAACTAATAAAAAGAATTGAAAAAACAAAAGAAGCTACAAAAAACAACAAAAGACTAACTCAAATACTTGCTCTAAACTATGGAGGAAGAGATGAAATTATAAGAGCAGTAAAAAAGTTAGTCCAAAATAAAGAAGAAATAACAGAAGAAAATCTTCAAAAGAATTTAGATTTAAAATTTAATATAGACCTTCTAATAAGAACTAGCGGAGAAATTAGAATAAGTAATTTTCTATTATGGCAAATAGCATATGCAGAAATGTTTTTTACCCCTACTCTCTGGCCAGATTTTACTTCCAAAGAGCTAGATAAAATATTGAAAGATTTTAAAAAAAGAGAAAGAAGATTTGGAGGAATTTGATAAAATTTTGAAAAAATGGAGATAAAATGGAATTTATTATTTTTATATTCGGAGTATTAATAGGAAGTTTTTTAAACGTAGTAATTTATAGAGTACCAAAAAATAAAAGCATTATCTATCCTGCAAGTAGCTGTCCTGTATGTAATACAAAAATAAAACCTTGGCATAATATTCCAATAATAAGCTGGATACTTCTTAAAGGAAAATGTGCTTATTGCTCTGCTCCTATTTCAATTAGATATCCAATTATAGAACTTTTAAGCGGTATATTAGCTGTATTAATATATATAAAACTTCAGCATATAGATATTTTTCTTGTAATAAATTTTGCAGTTTTTGCAACTTTACTTGCATTATCAGTAATAGATTTAGATTATAAAGCAGTACCTGATAGTTTAAATTTACTAGCTCTTACACTAAGTTTTTTTTCTTCAATAAATATAATCGATAACTTTACTAATGCACTAATTTTAATGGGAGGTATGAGTTTAATTAGATTTTATGTGTCATACTTTATCAAACAAGAGGCAATGGGAGAAGGAGATATTATTGTAGCAGGAACAATGGGTGCTTTACTTGGAATAAAACTATCTCTTATAGCTATATTTATAGCATCTTTTATTGCCCTAATCCCTTCTCTTTATAATAGAATTAAAAATCAAGACTTAGAACTTCCTTTTATTCCTTTTTTAGCATTAGGTACTTTTATAGTATGGTTTTTTGATAATTTCTTCTTAAATTTATGGAGTTCAATTTATGGCTAAACTTTCAAAATTCCTAATAGAAAACTTCATTCCTATTTTTCTTACTATCTTTTTAATTTTGTTTTTAATTACTTCAATAATAATTACTATTTCTATTTCTAATATAACTGCTTCTATTCACATTACTACTTATGAGCTTTTTAAAATGTATATGCTCTCTTTACCAAGAGTTATATTTATAGCAATTTCCATCTCTTTTTTTATTGCTTTAAACTCTCTTTTTTCCAAACTTAGTGAATCCCAAGAGATAATAGCAATATTTGCATCAGGTGTTAAACCATTTAAACTAGTAAAACCTTTTTTATTTATAGCACTTGGAATAACTTTAATTAATTTAATTATTCTATTTATTACAATTCCTTATGCAAAAAATAGCTTTGAAAATTTTAAAGCTCAAAAAAAACAAGAAGCAAAATTTAATTTTCAAACTTCTCAAATTTCTCAAAAATTTGGAGAATGGAGCGTATTTGCAAAATCAAAAAATAATAAATTTTATAAAGAAATTATTCTATTTAATCCACAAAAAAATGAACTAATAATAGCAAACAAGGCCTCTTTAAATACAAAAGGCGGATATATTCAATTCAAACTTCATAATGGAAATGTATATTTTATGGATAAAAGAACATTTATTGTATTTAAAAAAATGAATATCAATCAAAAAATCAAACAATCATTCTATTCAATTTTTAATTTTTCAAAATATTACAAAAAATTTAAAAAAACCTTCAATTTTTATCTTCCTTTTGCCCTTTTACCTATTGCTCTTTTATTTTTTATACCTATTATTAGTATATTTCACTCAAGACTACATAAAAACCATTCTACTTTATATTCAATTATTATTCTAATACTCTATTTGCTGTTAACAAAAATTTCAAAAAATATTGAAATAACACTTTTAATATCTTTTGTATTTTTTGTAGTTGGATTTCTTCTATTTAAAAGGAGAGTAAAATTTTAGTAAATGCTATTATAAGTTATGATGGAAGTAAGTTTTTTGGAATGCAAAAACAACCTAATAAAAAAAGTGTTCAAGGAGAAATAGAAAGTGCTTTAAAAAAGTTAAATATTAACTCTTCCATAACACATGCAGGAAGAACAGATAAAGGAGTTCATGCTCTAAATCAAGTCATAAGTTTTAAAATAGAAGCTTTCTGGAAAGACTTAGAAAAATTAAAAAACTCTTTAAATAAAATTTTACTTCCAAATATTTTTATAAAAAAAATTTTTTTTTCTTCTTTACATCCAAGATTTGATGCAAAAAAAAGAGTATACAGATATATTTTATCATCTCATACAAATCCATTTATTTATAACTATACAACATTTTATCCAAAACCTATAAATTATTCTCTTTTACAAAATGCTATAAAATTATTTGAAGGAGAACACGACTTTGAGTATTTTGCAAAAACAGGCAGCGAAGTAAAAGATTACAAAAGAATAATATTTAAAACAAAAATATTCCCTTATAAAAATTTTACCATTATAAAAATAGAAGGCAATGGCTTTTTAAGAGCACAAATAAGATTAATTGTAAATTCTCTTTTAGAACTTAATGAAAATAAAATCTCAGTTATTGATATAAAAAAGCAGTTAAACAAAGAAAAAATAGTTACAAAACACCCTGCTCCCCCTAATGGCTTATATTTAGAGAGAATTTTTTACTAAAAGAAATTTATATTTCTTAAAACTAAACAAATATAATAAGACATTTGATATAATTTCGGCAAAAAAGGAATTTTATGAGAACACATTATTGTGCTAAATTAAATGAAAATAATGTTGGAGAGAGAGTTGAACTAGTAGGATGGGTAAATTCTCACAGAGACCATGGAGGAGTAATTTTTATAGACTTAAGAGATAGAAGCGGTCTTATTCAAATTGTAGCAGACCCAGCAGATAGTAAAAAAGCTCACGAAGTTGCAGAACAAATAAAAGATGAATATGTTTTAAAAGTAAAAGGACTTGTAAGACTAAGAGGAGAAGGACTTGAAAATCCTAAACTTAAAACTGGAAAAATTGAAGTAGTTGCAGAAGAGATAGTAATAGAAAATAAAAGCGAAGTTTTACCTTTTCAAATAGGAGATAAATCTGTAAATGAAGAA
Organism: uncultured Nautiliales bacterium; assembly: GCA_964514005.1. GTDB lineage: Bacteria > Campylobacterota > Campylobacteria > Campylobacterales > Nautiliaceae > CAZEOW01. The sequence continues at coordinate 287 of CAZEOW010000097.1, read as the reverse complement.
TTAAGATTAAAGTATAGATATTTAGATCTAAGAGACCCTGATATGCTTGAGACTTTCATATTAAGAAGCAAAGTAGTAAAAGCTATTAGAGATTATTTTGAAAAAGAAGGTTTTATAGATGTAGAAACTCCTGTGCTTACTAAATCTACTCCTGAAGGAGCAAGAGACTATTTAGTGCCAAGTAGAATTTATCCTGGAGAATTTTATGCTCTTCCTCAATCTCCTCAATTATTCAAACAAATTTTAATGGTAGCAGGATTTGATAAATATTATCAAATTGCAAAATG
>CAZEOW010000096.1:0-3793 GCA_964514005.1 uncultured Nautiliales bacterium | reverse complement strand
ATTTTTAGTTTCATAAAAATCCTTTTTTACAATTATAATCCCTTTAATTAAATTTTCTACAATATTTGTAAATTTTATTTTTTTATCTTTTTCTCCATAAATAGACTCTAATTAAACAGCCTGAAACAATATAAATTTTAATGAAAAAAAGTGTTAGAAAATGTAAAAGCAGCAATACACACTTGTTAGCTTTTATTATAAGCTATTAGAGGAATATTCTATCCTCTCTAGCACTACTGAACATCTAAGAAATTTTTTCTACTCTAAACATTCTGTCTAATCCCAACTCTTTAAATAAATCAAATAAAATTTCTTCTTTTACTTGAATATGAATATCTTTTTTTTCTTCATCATATAAATCAAAGAGAGTTCCTATTACACTTGAAGGTATAACAAAAGAATCGTGAATTATAAGAATAATATATTTATCGGTATTGTTTTGTAAAATTTCTTGTAACCTTTTAGCATCTTCTATTGTTTTAATATTTCCAAAAACATTTACTCTATTTCCACTTTTTTCTATTTTTATCATTTCTACTCCTTTCATATTTTTATTAGATGTATTATAGCATTTCTCAGAAAAATTGCCACTGACTAAATAAACTGAAACAATGCAAATTTTAACGGGAAAAAAGCGGTTTACATTTTTTAGATTTTTGGAGTGGTAAAAAATTTGCCCCCTTGTTGAAGGGCATTTAGTCAGGACTTTAACTTATTTATAATTGTCTCAAGGATTATTTCATCATCTTTAGCAGGGGCTTTTATAAGCTCTTTTTCTCCATTTTGATAAATTATCGATATATTTTGTCCGTAGTTTGAGATTGATTTTATTTTATTTAGTGTTGCTAAAACCTTAATCTTTATTTTTTCTAAAAAGTTTTGAGTAGGAGTGTCTAATTTACCAAATCTATCCACCATCTCTTTTTCTATTTCATACACTTCTTTTAAACTTTTAGCTTTTGAGAATCTTTTATATAAATCTAGTCTTAATCTATCCTCTTTTACAACCTTATCGGAAATATAAGCGTTAATATTTAGTTTTACTTCACACTCTTTTTCATCTTCTCTTTTGCCGCTTAACTCTTTTAGAGTATCTTCAAGAAGTTTTAAATACATAGAATAGCCAATACCTTTTATTTGTCCGGATTGTTCGGCTCCTAAAATATTTCCTCCGCCTCTAATTTCTAAATCTTTCATAGCAAGAACTGCCCCGCTTCCAAGAAATGAATTCTCTTCAAGGGCTAAAAGTCTTTTTTTCGCATCTTCACTTAATTCTTCTTTATCTTTTACTAAAAAATAAGCATAACCTTCATGTTTTCCTCTACCTGCCCTTCCTCTTATCTGATGTAAATCAGCTATTCCGAATTTGTCAGCATTTTCAACAATAATAGTGTTGACATTAGGAATATGAATACCGCTTTCTACAATAGTAGTCGTTAAGGCTAAATCATATTTACCGTTAATAAAATCCACAAGCCCTTTTTCTATTTTATTCGGTGTCATTTTTGCATGAAGAGTGAGTATTCTTAAATTAGGTAGTATCTCCTGCAACTCTTTCTTTTTATGTTCTATGTAAGAGATATTGTTATAGATATAAAAAATCTGACCGCCTCTTCTGATTTCTCTTAATATCGCTTCTTTTATTAAATTCTCATCCCACTCTTTAACAAAAGTTTTAGTCTCTTGTTTGCCTTTTGGGGCTTCTTCAAGAGTGGAGATGGATTTAATTTGAGATAAAGCCATATTAAGAGTTCTAGGAATAGGTGTAGCACTCATATAAAGAGTATGCACTTTTTCACTTAGTTCTTTTAGTTTTTCTTTTTGTTTTACCCCGAATTTATGTTCTTCATCAATAATAACTAGACCTAAATTTTTATATTCTACATTAAGCCCTGCGTGAGTTGATATTAAAATATCTATATCACCACTCTTTATAGCTTCTAAAATCTCTTTTTTTTCTTTTGTAGAAGTAAACCTATCAAGCTTTGCTATTTTTATCTTTGGATAATCTTTAAATCTCTCCTTAAAACTCTCAAAATGCTGATTTACTAAAATCGTAGTAGGCGCAATAACAGCTACCTGACAATTAGATTTTGCTACGATAAAACTTGCTACCATTGCAACTTCCGTTTTCCCAAAACCAACATCCCCGGTTAAAAGCCTATCCATAATTTTCGTTTGAAAATCATTAATTATCTCTTTAATAGCCTTTTTTTGGTCATTTGTATGAATGAAGGAAGCTTTTTTTATAAATTCTTCTACTCCTTCAAAATCAAGTTTTATCGGCTCACTTATTTCTCTTTTTGCTGCAAGTTTTACAATATCAGCGGCTATCGCATAAACTTTTTCTTTTATTTTTGTAAGTTTTTTAGCAAAAGAGCCTTTTCCAAGTTTATCTAAAGTAGGTATAACACCTCCCGGGGCTATATATCTTTCAATCTTGTCAAGATTTTCAACAGGCAAAAGAAGCTTATCGTCATTTGCATATAAAACTTCTGCAAATTCACCTACTTTTCCCAATACTTCCATTCTTTTAAGTCCCGTAAATTTACCTATTCCATGCTCGCTGTGAACTACAAAATCACCTTTTTTAAGCTCATCTAATGCAAGATTTACTCTTTTTTTCTTTTCAAATTCAGGAGGATTTAGTGAAATTATTATTTTATCTTCACATTTGATATTAATACTTGCTAAATTTCTAATCCATTTTACAATAGGGGTTTTTAATTTAACATATTCATCTAACTCATATTCTCGAAGCAATACTTCATTTTTAGCCAGAATCTCAAGCGGAGTTTTTTCATCATATATTAAATTTTCAATTTTAATCTTACCTTTTTCTATGGACCATTTTATATCTTTACATTTACCATCACAAATAATATCCGCTTTTAGCACCGCTTCATTAAATTCTTTATAAAACTCTCTATACTCTTCAATCTCTTCGCTTAAATCATGCAGCAATACGAAATCTTTTAAAAAATCTCTTTGCAAATACCAAAAACCTAGAGAATAAAAATCTTTATAAAACGCACTAAATTCACTTTTTTGAATTTTCTCTAAAATTTTTTCATACTCTTCTTTATCAAGTGCAGCTATGGCCGGAATAATCATAAATTCATCTATTTCTTCAATACTTTTTTGAGTGGTTTCATCAAATACTCTTATACTCTCAACCTCGATATCAAATAGCGATATTCTAACTGGTTTTGATAAATTTATAGGCCAGATATCCAAAATATCCCCTCTAAAACTCACTTCTCCTTTTTCACTGACAATATCAACTCTTTCATATCCCCATAAAATTAATTTCTCTTTTAACTCTTCTAATTTCAATTCATCGCCAAAAGCAATTTTTATAGATTTATAATATTTCTTAACAGGCAGTTTTTTCATAATTGTAGAGTATGGAGATACAAAGTATGCATTCTCATTATAATACTTAAAAAGGGCATTGTTTAGTTCGAATATCTCTTTTCTGAAACTTCTTAAATCATCTCCTAAAACCGCTCTAAAATCAGGAAAAACAACCGTATTTAAATTATAATATTTATAAACCTCAGCAGTATTTAACGCATCTTTTAAATCTTTTGTTATAACATTAGTTTTTTTATTTTTTAAATACTCATAAACTTTTGCTTGCAATTTACACCTTTAGGTTGAGATTTTTTAGATATTCTAAATAAACCGATTTAATTCTATTAAAAATTTCACTTTTATTTTCATCATACACGTGAGATGAGATATTCCTATCAAGCAGCATATCTAAAATAATTTCATCATCATCTATAAT
>CAZEOW010000095.1:0-3830 GCA_964514005.1 uncultured Nautiliales bacterium | reverse complement strand
GCTATGATGATAGTTTTAAATCCTAAACATATTTTTATTTTAAGTGGAAATGGTGATGTAGTTGAGCCAGAAGATGGTGAACTTGCTGCAATTGGAAGTGGAGGAAATTATGCAATTTCTGCTGCAAGAGCACTTGCAAAACATTCAAACTTATCTCCTGAAGAGCTTGTAAAAGAGTCTTTAAATATTGCAGCAGATTTATGTATTTATACAAATCATAATATAAAAATTTTAACTCTAAAGGAAGATGAATGAATATGACACCAAAAGAGATTGTAAAATATTTAGATGAATATATAGTAGGTCAAAAAGATGCAAAAAAAACAATAGCGATTGCTCTTAGAAATAGATATAGAAGAATGCAACTTCCTAAAGAGTGGCAAGATGATATTACACCAAAAAATATATTGATGATAGGTCCAACAGGAGTTGGAAAAACTGAAATTGCAAGAAGAATGGCTAAAATGATGAAACTTCCTTTTGTAAAGGTTGAAGCAAGCAAATATACAGAAGTTGGTTTTGTAGGAAGAGATGTAGAGAGTATGATTAGAGATTTAGTTAATAATTCTATTAATTTAGTAAGGGCTGAACTTGAAGAAGAATCTAAAGAAAAAATAGAAGAAGAAGTAATTGAAGAAATCACTAAAAAACTTTTACCTCCTCTTCCAAAACATGCTCCAGAAGAAAAACAGCTTGAATATCAAAAAAGCTTTGAAAGAATGAAAGAGAAAGTAAAAAAGGGAGAAGTTGATCATTTAAAAATTACTATAGAAGTTACAGAAGGAATTGATGGAGATGATTCTTTACCTCCTGAAATGGTAAAAGCACAAGAGAGTATAGTAAAAATCATAGGGCTTTTTAATAAAAATAAAGAACAAAAAGAAGTAACTGTAAAAGAGGCAAAAGAACTTTTAAGAAAAGAGGCTGCAGAAAAAGTAATAAATAAAGAAGATCTAAAAAAAGAGGCATTAAAAAGAGCTGAAAATGGAATTGTTTTTATAGATGAGATTGATAAAATTGCAACTACTGGAAACCAAAGACAAGATCCAAGTAAAGAAGGTGTTCAAAGAGATTTACTTCCAATAGTAGAAGGAAGTGTAGTTAATACTAAGTATGGTTATGTTAAAACTGATCATATTTTATTTATTGCAGCAGGTGCTTTTCATGTTAGTAAACCAAGTGATTTAATTCCTGAACTTCAAGGAAGATTTCCTTTAAGAGTAGAATTAAGCTCTTTAGATGAAGAGGCGTTATATCAAATTTTAACTAAACCAAAACATTCTTTAATTAAACAATATCAAAAACTATTAGAAGTTGAGGGAGTAAATTTGATATTTGAAGAGGTTGCTCTTAAAGAGATAGCAAAATATGCATTTTTAGCAAATGAAAAAACAGAAGATATTGGTGCAAGAAGATTGCATACAGTTGTTGAAAAAGTATTAGAAGATATTAATTTTGAAGCAGATGAATATAAAGGTAAAGAGTTTGTTATAGATGATGTTTATGTTAAGAGTAAATTAGACGATATTGTAGAAAATGAAGAGATAACTAAATATATTTTATAAGGAAATAGATGTCAAAAAGTGGATTTGTTGGAATACTCGGAAAACCAAATGCTGGAAAATCTACTCTTCTTAATTGGCTTTTAGGAGAAAAGATAGCTCTTGTTTCTCCTAAAGCTAATGCAAGTAGAAAAAGAGTGAATGCTATTATTATGCATAAAGATAATCAAATTATTTTATTAGATACTCCGGGTCTTCATGAAAAAGAGAAACTTCTTAATAAATTTATGTTAAAAGAGGCACTTAAAGCATTAGAAGATAGTGATTTAGTTTTATTTTTAGCTGATGTTAGAGATGATATAAGTGGATATGAATGGTTTTTAGAGCTTAATAAAAAAGAGATTCCTCATATTGCAGTTTTAACCAAAATAGATTTAGTTAATGAAAAAGAGATAGAAGAAAAAATTAAGCTCTATAAATCATTTAATAAAGTTCTTGATGTAGTAGTTATTAGTGCAATTGAAGGTAAAGGGAAAGATGAATTATTAGATAAAATAGTAGAATATTTACCAGAGCACCCTTATTATTACGACCCAGAAATTATTTCTACCGAGCATATTAAAGATATTTATAAAGAATTAATTAGAGAAGCTCTTTTTGAAAAATTAAAAGATGAATTACCTTATGAAAGTGATATTTTAATAGATAAAATAGAAGAATATGAAAATTTAGATAAAGTATATGCTACAATTATTATTGAAAGAGCATCTCAAAAAGGTATAATTATAGGTAAAAAAGGTAAAAAAATAAAAGAGATAGGAATATATGCAAGAGAATTACTTGAGAGTTTTTCAGGAAAAAAAATATATTTAGAGTTGTATGTAAAAGTTATTAAGGGTTGGAGTAAAAATAAAAAAATGCTTGAAGAATTAGGATATGAGGTAGAGTAATGAGTATAGTGGAAACTTTAAAAGATTTATTAAAAGCTTCTAAGAAGACAGATGATAATCCTTCTAAATTTGGAAACTTAAAGAAACAAGTAAAACAATTTAATATATTTAAAAAATATGATTATGATATAGATGAAGTTATTGGCGTAAAAGATGATGAAAAGTATATTTTATATTTTGATAGAAAGCTTATTAGAATTTATAGAAAACAGTTAAAAGCAAAGCCTCTTCTTGCTACTTATATTCCAATTGAGCAGGCTATATTTTATAGTTTTGAAGTAGATAGATCTTTACTTAGAAAAATTGATGTTGATGATTTTATTGAAGCAAAGGTTTATGATGAAGCAGGAGTAGATGAAACAGAAAAGTATATAATTAAATATCAAATTATTAATTCTTTAAAAAATGAAAAAAATGTAATAGTTGAGACTGTTATTGTTCCTTATAGTCATATTGAAACTGCTTATAAATATATTTTAGAAGAGACAGGTTATATTGATTTTATATCATTTCCCGCTTTTGCTTATAAAACTTTATATGATGAGAATATTATTCAAAAAGCAAATGATGTTTTTATTGTAATGATGTATGACAAAGTCTTTTTAACTTTTTATTCAGAAGGTGAGCTTGTAAGTATTGTAAATATTTCTGCAGGTTTAAATAAAGTATTTGAATCTTTATTAAAACTTAATATTAAAAATTTTAGTTTAGAACTTTTTGAAAAACTTTTGACAAAAAAAGGAATTGAAAAAAGAAAATATGGAGAGTATGAAACAATTATATATGAAACTATTTTAGAAGAAATGGAAGTTATTTTAAATTTAATTAAAGAAAAGCTTAATGAAATTAGATACAACTATCAAATAGGGAGTATTGAAAGAATTTTTATAACTTCTGAATATGGAACAATACCGGGACTTAAAGAATTATTAGCAAATGAGATAGAAATAGAGAGTTTTAATTTTGATTTTTATGAGGCTTATAATCTTGATAGATTGAAAGTTGATCCTTTTCTTTTTTTAAGTATGTTAGAAGCTCATCATGCTTATAAAAATAAAAATTATAATTATAATTACTCTATTTTTTTAAGAAAACCAACATTTTTTTATAGGGCTAGTGGGAGATTGTTTTTAAGTATTGCTTTAAGTTTAACAGCGTTTAGTGCTTATCCTTTATATTTAAAATATAAAATTAATACTTATTCTAATAAAATAGATGAAATTCAAGAGAAAGTTAATGATGCAATGGTTTTAAATGCAAGATTTGTAAGAGATTATTCTAATTTAGAAAATAGGTATAATAATCTTTTAAAAGAGAGAGAAAAAATTCAAAAGAGAATAGAAAAAATTACTCATTATGTAAAAGTTATATATGATTT
>CAZEOW010000094.1:0-3834 GCA_964514005.1 uncultured Nautiliales bacterium | reverse complement strand
CTTTTTATAAGGAGTTATCTTCTTTACAAATTTCTATTGATGATAAAATTTTAGAAGATGCAAAAAAATATGGAATTATCAAACAAAAAGATTTAGAATCTCTAAAAGAAAATTTCAAAAAAAATACTCAGTTACAAATAAATAATCAAAATTATTCACTTTTATCTATTCAAAATATAGATGAACTTGATAATTTTATTTTATATGCTGATGGATTTAGACTTTCTGTAAAAGCATCTAAAATAGGGGATGAGATTGAGTTAAAGATTGTAAAAATTATAAAATCAAAATCACAAAAGGATAAAAATAATAACCTAATTTTGGTAAAAGCAGATATAGATTTTACAAGTGGTTTAATAAGTGATAAAGTAGCAAAGAGTTTGCAAGATATTTTATCTACAGAAAATGGATATATAAATGTATGGTATAAATTTTTAGAAAAAGAGGGAGAATTTTTATTAAAAAAAGTTAAAGATATAGGGGAATTAAGTATAAAAGAGATTATTCCTCATGAAGAAACTTTTGAATTTGTATTGGATAAAATTCCTGACCAATTACAAAAAGGGGATAGTTTAGTTTTTTATCCACAAAAACCTTTTTATTTAGAAGGGGATTTTATAACTTTTGCAAAGCAGTTAGAAGAAAATTTAAAAACGATATCTAATGATATTGTAATAACGATAAAAGATATAAAAGAAAACTCTATTTTTAGTGAAAAATTAGAATATAATATAGAAGAACTTAAAAAATATAAACTCTATTTATCTATTTTGGGTGATAAAGTTCAAATATCAAGGAAACTAAAAGCAAAAGAGATAATTTTAGAAGGTAAAAGTGCAAATCCCTATTTAGGACTTATTATAGAAGATAGTGATAAAATTAAAAATTATCAAATCTCTCCACCTCCTAAAATTGAGCCTTTAAGTGAATTTGTAAAAAATAAAATTTTCTCAAATCCACCGACTGAAAATCAGATAAAAGCTATTGATATAGCCCTAAATACTCCCGATATTGCTGTTATACAAGGGCCTCCTGGGACAGGGAAAACAACAGTAATTACTGCGATTATAGAAAGGATAAATGAGTTAAAAGATAAAGAAAATCTAAAAGGGCAGGTGTTAGTTGTAGGGTATCAACATGAAGCAGTATCAAACCTAACTCAAAGATTAAAAGTTAATTCTCTTCCAGCTATCAAATTTGGAAACAAAGATGAGAAAGAGGAGATACAAAGATATGAAATGGTGTTAAAGTGGGCTGATACTCTATCTCAAAAAGCTAAGTCTCAATGTAAGAATTACTCAGAACAAAAAAATATAAATCAATTAGATATTTTACTAAAAGGGTATAGAGAAACTCCTACTAATCAAGCGGGAATAAACTTTTTAGAAAAATTAAAGATGATAAATACAAAATATCTAAAAGAGATAGAAGAGTTACAAAATAATTTAAGAGAACATCATTTTGATATTACAGAATTAGCTCCTATTTATGCTATTAGAACTACAAAATCAAGTTTTTTAGATGATGGGAAAAAACAACTACAACAACTTCTTAAAACTAAATTTATAGAAATTTTAGATAAAGATGAAATAGAGATTTTAGAAAAAGCAGATGTTAATTATTTATCAGAATATAAAAAAATTAAAACTAAACTAATAAAGAATTTTTATCCAAAACCAAAATATCAAAAACCCAAACCAAATAAAGAGTTATTAGAGTTGATAGAAAAAGTAAAAAAAGACCTTAAAAATGGTAATACAAAAAAAGATAGAATAAATAAAATTTTATTTGATTATATCAATGAGCTTCAAAACAACCCTTTTGCATTAGAGGATACAATAAAAGATTATAGTTTAGTTTTTGCAGCATCAGTTCAACAATCTGCAAGAGAGGAGATAAATAAAAGCAAAAAAGAGGAATTTTATGATGTGGTAATAGTAGATGAAGCTGCGAGAGTTCCACCAATGGATCTATTTATTCCAATGGTAAAAGGGAAAAAAATTATATTAGTAGGAGATCATAAACAACTCCCTCATTTAGTAGATGATACTATATTAAAAGAGATAAAAGATGATAGTGATATTGAAGAGGAATTATTAAAAGAGAGTATGTTTGAGTATTTAAAAAAGAGAGCACAAAAATTAGAGGAGTTTGATGGAATAAAAAGATATATTACTTTAAATAATCAATATAGAACTCATCCTTTATTAGGAAATTTTATAAGTCAAAATTTTTATGAAAAAGACCAAGAAGGTTTTAACTCTCCTTTACCAGAAGAGTTTTTTATACAAGAATTAGAAGGAATAGAAAATATCCCAGCTGTGTGGATAGATGTAAAAAATAGCGAATGTAGTGAAAAAAAAGAGATAATAAGTATTAGCAGAGAATGTGAAGCTAAAACTATAATAAAATATCTAAAAAAATGGATTTATAGTGAAAAAGGTAAAAATTTAACTTATGGAATAATTAGTTTTTATAGCAAACAGGTAGAGTTATTACAAAAATTAGTAAAAGAGATAGATACAAATACTGAGATAAAGGTAGGAACAGTAGATGCTTTTCAAGGAAGAGAGTTTGATATAGTATTTTTATCTGCAACAAGAAGTAGGCCTTTAAATCAATTAAAAGATAATCCAAAAGGATTATTTGGATTTTTAGTATCTAAAAACAGATTAAATGTAGCAATGAGTAGGCAAAAAAAAGCATTAGTAGTAGTTGGAGATTTGGATTATTTTTCATCTAAATATGCACAAAAATATCTTCCAGAGATGGTGAATTTTATCTCATTATGCAAACAAAAAGGTAAAATATTATGAGAGTTATTTATAATAAAAATGGACATTTTAATGCAGAGGTAAGAAATCTTTTAATTCCTATTAGAGTTTATAAAATACCAATTGAAACAAAAAAAACTGAAAATTTAAACTTTTTAGAAAAAACTATTTTTAAATTAAAACAGGAAGGGGTAGATAAAGAAAAGATAATATCTTTATTAGGGCTTGAACAATTAACTGATTTAGTAGATACAATTTGTAAAAAAATTGAAAATATAGAAGATATTTCTAATATAGATGAGGAGTTAAATAAAAAAATATATTGGTTTTATCAAGAAGCTATTAGTGGGAAATTGTTACCAGTAATTACAGAAAAAATTGATGAATTTGCTATTTTTACAAAAGTAGGTTTTAATAAAAATACTAAAACTATTATAGCTGAAATTGAAAAAGATAATGATAGACCAAAAGCAACAGCTTTTGATTTTAATAGAGTAAAAACCCCCTCTCAAAAAGATATTATCAATACTATTTTAAAAGTAAATAGAATAAAAAAAAGTTATAATAAAACTATCCCTCCAAATAGAATTACTCATTTAGAAATAACAACTGATTATGAGGAGTTTTATTTATATACTAAATTGATTATCCCATATTCAAATAAAACTACATTTTTAATAGCAGATGGATTTGGGGGAGGGTATTCAAATGATCTAAAAGATGTAATTAGTTCATATTATAATAGATATATTTGGTATGTTCAAGAAACAATTCAAGAAGATATTTCTTATGAAAATCAAATCATAGTTCCTTTTGAAGAAAAGATTGAGAATTATCCAGATATAAGATATTTAATAGCAAATGTTGAAAAAGATTTTGCCACATATAATTCAGTTGATATGGCTAAAAGAAAACTACAAAGTAAAGAAAATATTATAAAGAATCTTTATGATTTAATAGAAAATAGTTTTAAAGAGATTGTAAAAAATGATAAATTTTTACAAGAGTCTATAACAAAAGAGATAATTTTAGATATTGCAAAAAAAGATTTTTTAATAGA
>CAZEOW010000093.1:0-3845 GCA_964514005.1 uncultured Nautiliales bacterium | reverse complement strand
TAATATGTTTATAGCAAAAAGTAACTATTTACAACATATAAAAAAACTTGCCGATATGGCAAAAGAGTTAAAACTTAATATCTACATATGGGGAGAGAGAGGAGTTGGTAAGAGTTTTCTTGCTAGATATATCATCTCTCCCTCTTTTATTATAGAAGACTTTGATAAAAAACCTTTTACAGATAAAAAATTTTTTATAGCTACAGGCTCTTCTGCTTTAAATAGTGATTTATTAAAAAAATATTTTGCTATGGATATAGAATTAAAACCATTAAAAGAACATCCTGAAGATATTGAAGCCTTTATCAATTATTTTTTAGCAAAAGCAAAAGAAGAATTAAAAATCGATAAAAATATAATTATTAAAAATCCAGATATCTCAGAAAATTTAAACTCTTTAAAAAGACAAATATATAAAGAGCTTTTAAAACCATCAAAAGAAGAAATATTTGAAATTTTAAAAGAACTTTTAAAAGAGCAACACTCTACATATGAAAATGAAGTTAATAATTTTGAAAGAATACTATTTAGTGCAATGAAGGAAAAATATCAATCAAAACTTAAAATATCAGAAAAATTAAAAATGAATAGAGTTACTCTTACAAAAAAAATGAAGGCTTTAGATGTTTGAGTTTTGGTGTGAATATGATATTAATCCTCTAATCATATTTGATGAAAAAGGCCATATAAAATATTGTAACCAAGAAGCTGAAATCTTTTTAAGTTATATAAATCATAAAGAAGTTTTTCAATTTGTAATAAACAATGCTTCAAACAAACCGGGTATAAAAACTGAATTTAAAAAAATAAAATTTCAAGAATTTGAATTTAACGGATTTAGTATAGGATATCAAAACGAAAAAGAGATAGGAATTAGACTATTTATAAATACTTCCACTCATTCTATAGATTTTTCATCACTTGAAGAAATAGATTTAACAATGTTAATCAATTTTGCATTAGAGTATTTAAAATTAAAAAAGAATATAAAAGTTACAACCCATTTTGACCCATCAATTCCTCCTCTTTTAGTAAATAAAAAAGCTCTTTTAGATTTATTATTGGAAATAATAGATAATAAAGCTATAATTTCAACAAAAATAAACATAGGAGAATATATAAAAATTCAAAATAAAAAATATCAAATTGTAGAAATTAATATAAAATCTTCTCCTAAAAATATCACCTCAACACATTTTGAGATAATTCAAAAAAATGATAGTTATACTATAAAAATACCACTAATTAAGGATAAAAATGAAAATAGTAATTCTTGATACAGAAACTACGGGAAATAAAGAAGAAGATAGAATTTGTCAATTGAGTTTTCTTGTAGTTAATGAAAAGCTAGAAATAGAAGAAATTTACAATGAATTAGTAAAACCTCCTTTACCAATAGGTTTTGAAGCAATGGCAGTTCATCATATTACTAATGAAATGGTAGAAAATAAGCCTAAAATAAAACATACTCAAGCATTTAAAAGACTAAAAGAACTAAATTCTCCAGAAAATCTTATTGTAATTCATAACTCAAAATTTGATTTAGATATGTTAAAAAAAGAAGATTTTAATTCATTTTTTAAATTAATAGATACTTTTAGAATTTTAAAACATCTATTACCAGAAGGAAAATTTTCTCTTCAATACAATAGGTATGCTCTTGGTTTATATAAACAAGAAGAAGAAATATGTAAAAAATATAACATAAAAATTTCTGCTCACGATGCTTTAGGAGATGTAATTGTTTTATATTTGCTATTAAGATATATAAACACTAAATTGAATAAAAATCTGCAAGAGCTTATAGAACTTACAAAAAAACCTATTTTACATACCAAATTTTATCAAGGAAAATATAAATTTGAAAAAATAAAAGATATCTTAATAAAAGATCCTGATTATATAGAATATATACTAGAATCTGTAGATTTAGACCCAGATGTAAAATATTCTATTGAACATCATTTGGCAAATTTAGACCAAGAACCTGAATATAGATTTTCTATAGGAAAATACAAAGGTATGCTAGTAAATGATGTAGCAGAAATTGATATACAATATTTATCTTGGGCATATCATAATATGAAAATGAGTAAAGGTATGAGAAAAAAAATTGGAGAAATTTTGCAAAAAGGTTTAATTTGAAAATATTAATCACTGGCACAAGTAGTGGAATTGGAAAAGCATTAAAAAAAGAATTACAAGAATTTGAAATAATAGAAGTTTGTAGAAGATGTGAATATTCAATTGATTTGAATAATATAAAAGAAGTTAAAAAATTAAAAATCAAAGATATAAAAGGAATTATTCACAATGCTGGTGTAGGCTATTTTGGACAATTTGAAGATATTAAAATAGAACAAATTGAAGAGATGATAAATGTAAATTTTCTTGCACCTATGATAATTACAAAAAATCACCTAAAAGAAATAAAAAAAAACAGAGGTTTTATTATTAATATCTCTTCCTCATCTTCTATAAATCCAGCTAAATTTGGAGTTGTATATGCAGCTACAAAAGCAGCTCTTAGACATTTTGGAATATCTCTTTTTGAAGAAGTAAGAAAAAGCCAAGTAAAAGTAATAAATATCCTACCAGATTTGACATTAAGCAATTTTCACAACAATACTTTCTTTAAACCTTCACCTGAAGAACTATCTCACATTAAACCAGAAGATATTGCTAAAATAGTAAAAGAGATAATTTACTTACCTAAAAACATAGTAGTTCAAGAAATGGTGATAAAACCTCAACTTTTTAAATTAGAGAAAAATTGATCCATTCATTTGCTTTTTTTCTAAACTCTTCTACATTATCACTTGCAAAAAATTCTATTTTAGTATCTCTTTTTTCTATTAAAAAAAAATCATTTTTTAGCATCTCTACAATAGCATTTCCTGAGTGAATAAGCTTTGCGTTTGGAAAAAATTTTTTAAAAGTCTTACTTAAAAAAGGATAATGAGTACACCCTAAAATTACAACATCAATTTTTTCTCTTTCTAAATTATTAAAATAAAGTTCAAAAACTTTATCAGTTATTTCTCCTTCTAATAATCCCTCTTCAACTAATGGCACAAATAAAGGAGTAGCAATTGAAATAACATTTTTAAAACCTTTTAATTTTAAAAGCTCTTGATATTTATTAGAAGCAATTGTTCTTTTTGTTCCTACTAATAAAATATTTGTGTTTTTATCCCCTTTTTCTATAGCTTTTACTCCAGCTTCAATAACTCCAATAACTGGAAAAGAAGCTTCTTTTTTTAAATCTTCTATTGCAACAGAACTAGCAGAATTACAAGCAACTATTAAAAATTCTATATTAAAATTTTTTAGAAATTCAAGAGCCTCTAGAGAATATCTAATAATTGTAGATTCATTTTTATTACCATAAGGAACCCTAGCAGTATCCCCAAAATAGATAATCTCATCAAAAAGACGAGATTTTAAAACCTCTTTTGCTACGCTAACTCCCCCTATTCCACTATCAAAAATCCCACACTTCATTCGTTAATAATACTTAAAAATTCTTGATTATTTTTAGTTTTTAACATTTTAGAATACATAAGTCTTAATGCTTCAATCTCATCCATATCAGAAATAATATTTCTAATAGCCCAAACTTTTGCAAGTTCTTCTTCTGTAAGAAGTAGTTCCTCTTTTCTTGTTCCAGATTTTAATAAATCAATTGCAGGATAAATTCTTCTATCGGCAATTCTTCTACTAAGAACCGCTTCCATATTTCCTGTTCCTTTAAACTCTTCAAAAATAACTTCATCCATTTTTGAACCAGTATCAATAAGAGCTGTTGCTATAATAGTCAAACTTCCACCCTCTTCAATATTTCT
>CAZEOW010000092.1:0-3851 GCA_964514005.1 uncultured Nautiliales bacterium | reverse complement strand
TCATTACATTTTGTTGAACTGCATTAGCCTGACTCATTGCATAACTACCTGATTGAGCAAGTAAATTATGTTTTTGAAAATTAGCACTCTCTGCTGCAAAATCTACATCTCTTATTTGAGATTCAGCCGCTTTTACATTTACTTGGGTTACTGAAATGTTATTTATTGTGCTTACTAATTGATTTTGAACTGAACCTATATCTGCTCTTATTTTATCTAACATTCTAGTTGCACTATCTGCTATATCCATTACTGCCATAGCACCTCTTAAAGTTGTTACACCTGCACTTGCTATTGTACTTGCTTTATCAAAATTCGTTACATTTGAGTTTGCAAAAAAACCTATTGCTTTCATTTGATCTTTACTAAAATCTCCTTTTATTGTTCTTAAGTTAATTGATGCTGAAGCCCAAGCACTATTAGCTCCCCCTCCTGCAGCACTTAAACCTTCTACCTGAATATCTCTTGCATCAAGTCTTGTTAAAGTTAGTCTTCCATAATTTGATTGAGTTTTTGCATCATTAAATCCAATAAGACTTAATCCTCCATCTGCACTAACAACAATACCTCTACCATCAAGACTTCTTAAATTTAAATTACCTCTTTCATCAACAAACGCTTCTACTCCAGTTCTGTCTTTTAACCTGTTTATTGCCGCTACTAATTTACCATCATTATCATTTGCTTTAACAGACAAAGTTCCTATATTAATACCATTAATTGTAAGTCCACTAATACTCCCTGCACTTACTGCATTTTTACCTGTTGATTGAACCTGCCATGAAGCTCTAACACCTGTTCTATCAGAGTTTTTATTAATAACTTCAGCTAAAACTCCAATACCAGTCCCCGCTGAGAATGAAATTTTTACTGATTCAAGCGTAATATTTTGAGTTCCATCTACTTTTTTAAAAGTTAAACTTACACTTTCAGCTGATGAAATATTATCACTTGTCTCAAATCTTGTAAGACCTATTTTATCTGAACTTGTAGGTCCTATTGAAGCTGTAACTGTTTGATTTGAATATGAACCTATTTCAAATTTTTGATTAACAAAACTCCCACTTAATAAACTTTTCCCATTGTATGTTGTTGTTTGAGCTATATTATCAAGCTCCTCCATTAATCTTACAATATCCTCTTGTAATGCTTTTCTTGTTTCACTTGTCTGACCGTCTTGTGCTGATTGTGTAGCTTTTACTTTTATTGTATTAAGTATTTTTACCTGCTCATCCATAGCTTTATCTGCTATTTGCATTACCCCTATTGCATCATTTGCATTTCTTACTGCTTGACCTAATGAATCTGCTTGATTTTTTAAACTATCAGCTATCTGTAATCCTGATGCATCATCTGCCGCTTTGTTTATCCTTAACCCTGTGCTTAATTTTTCTAATGAATCATTTAATCTTCTGTTATTCATTACTCCCGCTGTGTGTGCATTAAGAGCTGCCACGTTTGTATTTATTCTAAAACCCATTTTTAACTCCTTTTATTTTTTAGCTTCCTTGCTATTTCAAATAATATATCGGCTAAATATTAATTTTACTTAAATTAATATGCCCCTTTTCCTGTAAATATTACTTTAATAGTTTTTAATATAATCTTTAAATCAAATAAAAAATTTTTATTCTTAACATACCATTCATCCATCTTAACTCTTCTTTCATAATTATCAATATCATTTCTTTCCTCAACCTGCCAATAGCCTGTTATTCCAGGTTTTACTGATAAAATTAAATTTGCTTTCTCTTTATAAAATTTTTCAATTTCTTCTTTTGTAACAGGTCTTGGTCCAACTATACTCATCTCCCCTTTTAAAACATTAATAAATTGAGGTAGTTCATCAAGACTAGTTCTTCTTATAAATTTTCCTATAGGAGTAACTCTTGGATCATCTTTTAATTTATGAAACTTTTCCCATTCTTCTTTTGCTTTAAAATTTTTTTTCAAAATCTCTTCTAATTTCTTATCAGCATCCATATACATACTTCTAAATTTTATTATTTTAAATAATTTACCACTTTTACCTACTCTTTCCTGAGTAAAAAAAATATCTCCTCCATCTGTTGCTTTTATCAGTATTCCTATTATTAATATAAATGGAGAAGTAATAAGCAAAGCAACTACAGAAAATATAATATCAAAACTTCTTTCCATTATTTTCTTTAAATTCATTCCATTTACTTTCTATAAAGTTTTTTATTTCTTTTTCAAATCTTTTTCTACTAAATTTTAATGCATTATTTCTTATTTCTAATGGATTAAAATTATCATATATTTTTTCAAATTTTTGAACAGCATCAAGTATTTCTTCAATACTCTGATTATAAAAATATACTCCTGTTTTACCATCTATAACTGTTTCTTTTGTACCGCCTTTTCCTAAACATATTACTGGAGTTCCACATGCTTGAGCTTCTACTGGAATAATACCAAAATCTTCTTCTGCAGCAAACACAAAAGCTTTTGTTTTTTGCATATATTCTATTAATACATTATCTGGCTGATATCCTAATATTTCTATATTAGAGGAAGCTTTTTCTTTTATTTTAGCCATATCTGGCCCATCACCAATCACAACTAATTTCTTATCTGTTTTAGAAAAAGCTTCAACTATTAAATCTATTTTTTTATAAGGAACTAATCTTGAAGCTGTCAAATAAAAATCTTCTTTATTTTCTTTTAACTGAAATTTATCTACATCTACTGGTGGATAAATAACTTCAGCTTCTTTTTCATATACTTTTTTAATTCTATTTGCAATATACTTAGAATTTGCAATATAATAATTAGGCCTATTCGCAGTTATAGCATCCCAAATTCTTAATTTATGTAAAAAATATTTTGCTAATATTCCTTTTATTCCACTTTTTAAACCTGCTTCTCTTAAATAATGATGATATAAATCCCAACCATATCTTATAGGAGTATGCATATAACATATATGCAGTTGTTCTGAATGAGTCAATACCCCTTTTGCAACAGCATGTGAAGAAGATAATACTAAGTCATATTCGCTCAAATCAAATTGTTCTATTGCAATAGGAAATAAAGGTAGATAATTCCTATATTTAGTCTTTGCAAAAGGCAAATGTTGTATGAAAGAAGTTTTTGCTTTTTTAGCTTTTAAGATTGTTTCTCTATCCTTATCATTCAAAAAATCAATCAAAGAATAAATATCAAAATCATTCCAAATATTTGTAAAGCTCTCTACACATTTCTCAGCCCCTGCATATACACTAAACCAATCATGAACTAATGCTTTTTTCATACCTCATCCAATAATTGTTTATATTTATGAAGCATTTTTTCTAGTGAAAATTGTTTAGCTCTCTCAAAACCTTTAATTTCTAACTCTTCTCTGAAAGAAGTATTTAACAAAACTTTTTTTAAAGCATTCAAAATTTCTGATAAAGACATAGGATTTACTAAAACACCACTATTACCTACTATTTCAGGTAAAGAAGAAACATTAGAAGTAATTACTGCTGTTTTTCTAGACATAGCTTCTAATACCGGAAAACCAAATCCTTCATATAAAGAAGGAAATAAAAATACTTTTGCTTTTCTATATAAATTATCTAATTCACTTTCGTCTACATATCCTAAAGACTTAATATCTTGATGTTCAAATTTTTTATTAACCCCTACTAAAATTAACTTAATATCTTTAAATCTTTTATCAGTTTTTAAATTTAAAAAACTTTTTACTATCATATTTATGTTTTTTGTAGGAGAATCCCTACCTACATATAAAATAAAATTTTCTTTTTCAGTTTTTTTTTCCATTGGCATTTCAATTCCATTATAAATAACTTCAATTTTTTTACTGTTTATATCAAAATATT
>CAZEOW010000091.1:0-3852 GCA_964514005.1 uncultured Nautiliales bacterium | reverse complement strand
TTTCTAATGAAAATAAAGAGAATGTATTAAATAATAATCCTAATATAGAAAAGATTGATGCTTTAGCAAATGAACTTTTAATAGATAGGGCAATTTAAAATTTAATTTTATTCTCTAAAAGAAGAGGGTTTTAAGTAGTTAAAAAATCTTTTAAAATTTGTGCGTGGTCAAATACTAGTTTATCCCAAGGGATTTCTTCAAGTTTTATAACAAAACTCTCTTTTGCATCATCTCCAGCTTTTGGAAAATCTTTGGCCTTACATACAAATACCGCACTTGCGGTATGAAGGCGGGGGTCTCTTTTTGGGTTTGAATAAATTCCTAAAAGCTTTTCTATTTTTATATCGAGATTTGTCTCTTCTTTCATTTCTCTAATAAGAGCTTCTTCTATACTTTCGCCATAATCTACAAATCCTCCGGGAAGTGCATATCCAAGAGGTGGATTTTTTCTTTTAATTAAAACAATTCCTTTAAATTTTGGTTTAAAAATTTTTATAATTCCATCAACTGTCAAAAAAGGGGTTGGTTTTACCCAATCTGGGATATTTAGTTTTTCTGTAATTTCACCATATTTTTTCATTTTATAATCCCGCTTCTTTTAGAGCTTCTGCTTGATAATGAGCAATAAGAGGGTCTATTATTTCATCAAAAAGTCCTTCATTCATAATTTGTTCGAGTCTATAAAGAGTTAGACCTATTCTATGGTCTGTTATTCTATTTTGAGGGTAGTTGTAGGTTCTAATTCTCTCACTTCTATCCCCACTTCCAACTTGATTTTTTCTTGCTTCTCCGATTTTAGCTAATCTTTCTCTTTCAAGTTTTTCGTATACTCTAGCTTTTAGAATTTGAAGGGCTTTTTCTTTATTTCTTTGTTGAGAACGCTCATCTTGCATTGATACAGTAATACCTGTTGGAATATGAGTCATTCTAACAGCACTTTCAGTTTTGTTTACGTGTTGACCTCCAGCTCCTCCTGCTCTCATTACTTCAATTTTAATATCTTTTGGGTCAAGTTCTATATCTACATCATCTACTTCTGGCATTACTGCTACTGTAACAGCTGAAGTGTGAATTCTTCCTTGTGATTCTGTTTGAGGAATTCTTTGAACTCTATGAGTTCCTCCTTCGTATTTTAATTTTGAATATGCTCCTTCTCCTTTTATTAGTAAAATAATTTCTTTATATCCTCCAATATCATTTTTACTTTCACTTACAATTTCTACTTTCCAGCCTTTATTATCAGCATATCTTAAATAAGCTTTTGTTAAATCTGCTACAAATAAAGCAGCTTCATCTCCTCCCGTTCCTGCTCTAATTTCAAGAAATATATTTTTATCATCATTTGGGTCTTTTGGTAAAAGAAGTATTTTTATCTCTTCTTCTAGTTTAGGTAGTTTTTCTTCAGCTTCTTTTAATTCTTCTTTTGCAAGTTCTGCCATTTCTTCATCATTAAGCATCTCTTTTGCTTCTTCTATTGTATTTAAAATTTTTTCATACTCTTTTGCTTTTTGAACTATTTTTTCAAGCTCTCTTGCTTCTCTTGAAAGTTTTGTCATTTTTTTTATATCTTTAGTTATTTCTGGAGATGATAGAGTCTGATTTATTTCTTCATATTTTTCTATAAATGGTTTTAGTTTTTCCATTAACATTTTAGTTCCTTTGTAGGTTAATTAAAGGAGAGGAGAAAAAATTAAGCAGATGGTTCGATTGATTTTACTAAATGGTGAAGTCTTGAAATTTTTCTTCTTGCTGTATTTTTCTTTAAAATTCCTTTATTTATGTAACTTTGAAATTTTTTATTTGCAACTTTCCATGCTTCAAGAGCTTTTTCATAATCTCCTGCTTCTACGGCATTTTCTACATTTTTAGTAATAGTTTTAATTCTTGTTCTGTAGTATCTGTTTCTTTCAGTTCTTTTTTTTGTTTGTCTAATTCTTTTTTGAGCTGATTTAGTATTTGCCATTTAAATCCTTTTTTAAAGCGTATTTTATAAAAATTTGGTAAAATTTGCAACTATTTAATTTTTTTTAAAGGAAAAGTATGAAACTTTTTGGAACTGATGGAGTAAGAGGGAAAGCAGGAGAGTTTTTAACCCCTTTTTTAGCTTTAAAACTTGCTATGGCTTTTGGAAATACTATTGAAAAAAAAAGTGGAAAAATTTTAGTAGGAAAAGATACAAGAAGAAGTGGGTATATGATAGAAAATGCTATTGTAAGTGGTCTTACAGCAGTTGGTTTTGATGTTATTCAAATTGGTCCTATGCCAACACCAGCAGTGGCATTTTTAACAGAAGATATGAGATGTGATGCTGGAATTATGATTAGTGCAAGTCATAATCCATATTATGATAATGGAATTAAGTTTTTTGATGCTTTTGGAAATAAATTATCTGAAGATATTGAAGCAAAAATTGAAGATAAATATTTTAATAATGGTTGTGAGCTAAAGATAGAAAAAGAGATAGGAAAAAGTAAAAGAATAGATGATGTAATAGGAAGATATATAGTGCACATAAAGCAAACTTTTCCTAAACATTTAAGTTTAAATGGAATTAGAATAGTGCTTGATACAGCAAATGGAGCTTCTTATAAAGTGGCACCTACTATATTTAGTGAACTTGGAGCAGATGTAATAACTATTAACAATAATCCAAATGGATTTAATATTAACTTAAATGCAGGGGCAATGCATCCGGAAATTTTAGCTCAAAAAGTAAAAGAGTATAGAGCGGATATTGGATTTGCATTTGATGGAGATGCTGATAGGTTAGTAGTTGTAGATGAAAAAGGAAATGTTGTAAATGGGGACCATTTAATAAGTGCCTTAGCTTTTTATCTTTTTAAAAAAGGTATGCTTAAAAATAATGCATTAGCAGTTACAGTAATGAGTAATGGAGCTTTAGAAGACTTTTTAAAAGAATTTGGAATAAAAGTGTATAGAAGTAAAGTTGGAGATAAATATGTTTTAGAAGAGATGAAAAAACATAATCTTAACTTTGGAGGGGAACAATCTGGACATATTATTTTTAGTGATTTTGCAAAAACAGGAGATGGTCTTGTTAGTGCTTTACTTACTATGGCTTATTTGCTTGATTGTAATAAAAAAGCAAGTGAGGCTTTTAGATTGTTTTCTCTTTATCCTCAAGTTCAAACGAATATAGTTGTAAGTGAAAAAGTACCTTTTGAAAATATAAAAGGGGCTAAAGAGATTTTAGGTGAAGTTGAAAAAGAAGGATATAGACATCTTGTAAGATATTCAGGAACAGAGAATAAATTAAGACTCTTAGTGGAAGGTAAAGATCAAAAAAGAGCAAAAGAATTGCTTGATAAACTTACAAAATTTTTTAAAAGTCGCCTTGTATGAAATTTTTTTTCTCTTTTTTTCTTATTATTTTAATAGATCAAGTAATAAAGAAGTTGTTTTTGTTAGGATTTGAATGGCATAGTAAGTGTATTTCTTTAACTCTTGCTATTAATAAGGGAGTTGCTTTTTCTATGTTCAGTTTTTTAGGAGAGTATTTAAAATATATTCAATTTATTTTATTAATCGTTTTATTAGTGATTATGTTTAAAGAAAATATTATAAAAAAACATCAAATAGTTAGCGGAATATTATTTGGAGCTGCTTTATCAAATCTTTTAGATAGGTTTTTAGTTGGTGGAGTAGTAGATTATGTTTATTGGCACTGCTTTTTTGATTTTGCTATTTTTAATTTTGCAGATGTAATGATTGATATTAGTATAGGTTTATTGATATTTTTTTATTGGAAAAAGAAGCAGATTTATTAAAAACTTTTAGTTTATTATTTTAATAATTAAATCCCGCAAGCTTGAGCGGGATTTATTTCTTCTA
>CAZEOW010000090.1:0-3871 GCA_964514005.1 uncultured Nautiliales bacterium | reverse complement strand
TAATAAATAATGCTATTTAGTCAGTGCCATTATGAATGGAAATAATAACTTAAATTGTAGTTTTTATTGATTTTATGGGATTTTTTGAATGGATATGAAAGGTTATGAATGATGAAGTGGTGGTTGCTGCAGGGATCGAACCTGCGACCCCCAGCTTGTAAGGCTGGTGCTCTCCCAGCTGAGCTAAGCAACCTATTAAGAATGATTTTTAATAGGTGGCGTCCCCAACGGGATTCGAACCCGTGTCGCCGCCGTGAAAGGGCGATATCCTTGACCACTAGACGATGGGGACAAGTGGTGACCCGTGCTGGATTCGAACCAGCGGCCCTCTGCTTAAAAGGCAGATGCTCTACCGACTGAGCTAACGGGTCATAAATGGTGCCTCGGGACGGAATCGAACCGCCGACACAGGGATTTTCAGTCCCTTGCTCTACCGACTGAGCTACCGAGGCAAGAAGTGGTGGGCTTGGCAGGACTCGAACCTGCGACCAACCGGTTATGAGCCGGTTGCTCTAACCAACTGAGCTACAAGCCCTAAGTGGATGAAATTATACAAAGTTTTATTTTTAATTGCAAGAGTTTTTTGATAAAATTTCCAAAAAAAAGGATAAGTATGAGAGAATATCTTTTTAGTAGCGAAAGTGTAACAGAAGGTCATCCTGATAAGATGGCAGATCAAATTAGTGATGCTATACTTGATTATATAATTGAAAGAGACAAAAATGCAAAAGTTGCTTGTGAAACACTTCTTAGTAATGGATATTGCATCATTGCGGGAGAATTAAAAACTACAACTTATGCTCCTATGCAAGATATTGCAAGAGAAGTTATAAGAGAGATTGGATATACTGATGCAAGATATGGATTTGATTATAGAACTGCTGGAGTATTAAACGGAGTTGGAGAACAAAGTCCAGATATTAGACAAGGAGTAGAAAAAGAAGATGGAGAAGTTGGAGCTGGTGATCAAGGAATGATGTTTGGATATGCTTGTAAAGAAACACCTGAACTTATGCCACTTCCAATTATGCTTGCTCACAAGCTCACAAAAAGACTTGCTATTGCAAGAAAAGAAGCAATTATCCCATGGCTAAGACCTGATGGAAAAGCTCAAGTTAGTGTAAGATATGTAGATGGAAAACCTGTAAGTGTAGAAAAAGTTGTAGTATCTACTCAACATGAACCTGATATAAACTATTCAGAAATAAAAGAAGCTGTGATTGAAGAAGTTATAAAAAAAGTAATACCTGCTAATTTACTTAGTAAAAATGTAGAATATTTTATAAATCCTACAGGAAAATTTGTAATTGGAGGTCCACAAGGAGATGCGGGTCTAACAGGAAGAAAAATAATAGTAGATACATACGGAGGAGCTGCACCTCATGGAGGAGGAGCATTTAGTGGAAAAGATCCAAGCAAGGTAGATAGAAGTGGAGCATATGCTGCAAGATATGTAGCTAAAAATCTAGTAGCAGCGGGAGTAGCAGATAAAGTAACAGTACAAATTGCATATGCAATTGGAGTAGTAGAACCTGTAAGTATTTATGTAGATACTCACCAAACAAGCAAAATTGAAGAGAGTAAAATCGAAAAAGTTATAAGAGAAGTTTTTGACTTAACACCAAAAGGAATTATAGAAAGTTTAGACTTATTAAAACCTATTTATAGAAAAACTGCTGCATATGGGCATTTTGGTAGAGAAGAGTTTAGCTGGGAAAAAACAGATAAAGTAGAACAAATAAAAGATTTATTAGGACTTAAATGAAAAAAGGTTTAATTTTTCTTTTACTCTCTTCTTCTTTTGCTTTTAATTTAAATTTTCTTAACTATAATAAATGCTCTTTAAAAAACATTAAAGCATGTGAGAAGATTGTATTTTCTTATGTAAGTGGAATAAAAGTTGATAAAAAAAAGATAAAAAAAGCAAAAGAGCTTTTAGAAAAAGTGTGCAAAAAAAGAAGATATAAAGCTTGTAAACTATTAAAATTTATTAAGTAGCTCTTTTTAAGTAAAATTCTTTTTTAAACTCTTTAAATTTCCCTTCTATTATCGCAACTCTAGCATTTTTTACAAGAGTTAAATAATAGTGCAGATTATGAATAGTTGCAAGTCTAAAATATGTAAGCTCTCTTGCTTTAAATAGATGATTTAAGTATGCTCTGCTAAAATTCTTACAAGTATAACAATTACACTCTTCATCAATAGGTCTTTCATCTAATTTATATTTAGCATTTTTTATTCTTAAAGTCCCAAAATTTGTAAATAAATATCCATTTCTTGCATTACGTGTTGGCATAACGCAATCAAACATATCAACACCTCTATCAATTGCTTCTATAATATCTTCAGGAGTTCCTACTCCCATCAAATACCTAGGTTTTTCTTTTGGCATATAAGGAGTTGTAGCTTCAATAGTATCATACATCAGTTGATTTTCTTCTCCAACACTGAGTCCTCCTATTGCAAACCCATCAAATGTATAACCTTTATATTCAAGACTAACAAGACTTTTGGCACTCATTTTTCTAAATTCAAAATCTGTTCCCCCTTGAATAATTGCGAATAAATTATTTTTTTTGCCTTTATTAACATGATGGACTAAACTTCTATAAGCCCACTGAGTCGTTCTTTCAATAGATTTTTTTATTCTCTCTTTTGTATTAGGAAGAGGAATTAAATCATCTAAAACCATCATGATATCGCTATTTAGATTATATTCTATATCAATTACCTTCTCAGGTGAAAAAAAATGCTTAGATCCATCAATATGACTTTTAAACCATATTCCATCATCTGTAATTTTTACATTATTACCTAAACTAAACGCCTGAAATCCTCCGCTATCCGTTAAAAAACTCCTTTTATATCCGCTAAAGTTATGAAGTCCTCCAAGTTCTGCTATAACCTCATCACCAGGCCTTAGATATAAATGATAAGTATTTGCTAAAATAATAGGAGCATCAAGTATTTCTATCATATCAACAGCATCAAGACTTTTAACAGCAGCAGCAGTTCCTACTGGCATAAAAATAGGAGTTTTTATTTCACTATGAAGAGTTTTTATAGTAGCAGCCCTTGCTTTTTGATCAATTGCATCAATTTTAAATTCCATTTTTTCCCTTAATTTTATATAATTTTTGTATAATTTTACCAAAAGGATATTTTTGAGTAGAATATTAATATTTGCAGGAGCAAGTGAATCTTCTCTTCTTTTAAAAAAGATAGCAAAAAACTATTTAAATATAGGAGAATTTCATATAATCTATGAAGAAGATGAAATTAAAGTTATTGAAGAAAAAGAAAATTTATATTTTTACAAAATAAATTTCTACGCCTATGAACTTTATAAAAATATCCTTCAAAAAGAGATTAATAAAATAATTATTGTAGTAAAACATAAAAAAGAAGCTGAATTTATATTAAAAAAAGTAAAAGATAAATCCATTCCTATTTTATTTATAAAATTTTGGCAAGAATTTGAAGTACCTCATCAAAACAATATAGAAATTCTTGACATACCAGACCAACTAACAAACAAAATAATAGACTATCTACCAGGTGTTCCCCTTTTTGCAAGAGATATAGGACTTGGAAAAGGAGAAATATTGGAAGTAGAAGTTCCCCCTCACTCTCCTTTTATATACTCCCATCCATCAAAACTTGAAAATGAAGAAATAAAAGTTGTAGGAATTTATAGAAATAATGAATTTAGATTAATAAAAAAAGAATCTTTAATATTACCAAATGATAAACTTTTATTAGTAGGTAATCCTATAACTTTAAAAGAAGCTTTTAATAAAATTAAAAAAAATATAGGTGCTTTTCCTATTCCATATGGTCAGAATATATATCTTTTAATAGATATGTTTAA
>CAZEOW010000089.1:0-3874 GCA_964514005.1 uncultured Nautiliales bacterium | reverse complement strand
TATAAATATTAAATTTTAGATATTTAAAGTAGATAGTTTGTAAAATATTATGATAAAATTTTTTTAAAATCTTAAAGGGAAGTTGATGATAGATTTAAAGCTGCTTGAGAAGAATTTTGATGAGGTTAGTAAAAGATTAAAGTTAAAAGGGGTAGATGAAGAAATATTAAAAGAAGTAAAATCTCTTTTTGAAGAGAAAAAATCTTTAAAACAAAAAATTGATTTACTTTTGCAAGAGAGAAACTCTTTATCAAAAAATATTGGACTTTTAATGAAAGAGGGTAAAAAAGAGAAAGCTGAAGAGGTAAAAAAAAGAGTTTTAGAGTTAAAAAAAGAGATTGAAGAGATTGAAAAAAAATATAAAGAAATAGAAGATAAATTAAATAAAAAAGCTTTAATAATTCCTAATTTGCCAGATGAAGATGTGCCTATTGGAGAAGATGAAAATGATAATGTAGAAATAAAAAGAGTAGGAGAAATTCCAAAATTTGATTTTGAAGTAAAACCACATGATGAGCTTGGAGAAAAGCTTGATTGGCTTGATTTTGTAAGAGGAGTAAAACTTGCAAAAAGTCGTTTTACTGTATTAAAATATGAAGCGGCAAGAATAGAAAGAGCTTTAATTAATTTCTTTTTAGATCATAATAGAGAGTATGGTTTTAAAGAAGTTTATGTTCCTTTTTTAGTAAATAAAGAGACAATGACAGGAACAGGTCAACTTCCAAAATTTGAAGAAGATTTATTTAAAGTAGAAGGTGAAGATTTATATTTAATTCCAACTGCTGAAGTTCCTTTGACAAATCTTTTTAGAGATGAAATTATAAATTTAGATAAGCCAATTAAACTAACTGCCTATACTCCTTGTTTTAGAAAAGAAGCAGGTAGTTATGGAAAAGATACAAAAGGAATTATTAGACAGCATCAATTTGATAAAGTAGAACTTGTTGCAATTACAAAACCTGAAGAGAGTGATAAAGTTTTTGAAGAGATGCTAGAGTGTGCAAGTGGGGCTTTAGAAAAATTAAATTTACCATATAGACAAGTTATGCTATGTAGTGGAGATTTAGGTTTTAGTGCAGCTAAAACAATAGATCTAGAAGTATGGATTCCTTCTCAAAATAGATATAGAGAAATTAGCTCAATTTCTAATACAAGGGATTTTCAAGCAAGAAGAGCAAAAATTAGATTTAAAAATGGTAAAAAAACTCAGTTTGCTCATACTCTAAATGGAAGTAGTTTAGCAGTTGGAAGAACACTTGTAGCTATTATGGAAAACTACCAAACAAAAGATGGAACTATTCAAATACCAGAGGTTTTAAGAAAGTATATGTAGTAGATGGCAGAAGAGATTATTGTTATAGAGGATGAAAAGGAACAAGAGCCTAAAAAGAAGAAATTTATTTTTTTAATTGTTATAGTTTTACTTTTGATTATTATTTTATTAGTAATTTTGCTTTTTGTAGTTATTAAAAAGAAAAAAGAACCTTTAGTTGATGATAAAGAGATAGTAAAAATTACTAAAAAACTTGAAAAAAAGAATGTTTCAAAAGATGAAATAAAAGAACTTATAAAAAAAGCAAATATTTTATATCAAAAGGGTGAAAAGAAAAGAGCTCTTTTAATACTTAATAAACTCTCTTCTTATTCTGAAGCTTTATCTTATTATAATTTAGGAGTGATTAAGTTAAAAGAAAAAAATTATAAAAAAGCTTTAGAGTTTTTTCAAAAGGCTATATCCAATAAAGACAATAGATTATTAAGTGCTATTAATGCTACTTATGCGGCTTTAATGCTAAATAATAAAAAGCTTTTTAATTATTATAGACATTTAGCTTATGTTTTTTTACCAGAAATGAGCAAATCAAAAAGTTATCCTTACTATTATGCACTTGTAATGTATTATATGGGGTATGAGTTTGAAGCTATAAAGGCTTTGAATATTGATAATCCTTATAAGCAAAAATCTAAAGAACTTTTAAGTGCTATTTATGCATATTATAATAAATTTGCAAAAGCACAAGAGCTTACAGAAAATCCTTTTTTTAAAGGTCTTAGTTTAGCTGAAATTGGAGAATATTCTTTAGCAAGAATCTATTTAAAAAAATCTCATCTCCAAAAAGCTAAGTTTGCTTTAGCACTCATTGATTTAAAATTATCTTATTTTAAAGAAGCGGGAAGAATTTTATCTAATGCAAAAAATTTATATCCTATTACTGTTTTTTTAAAAGATTCTTTATTTGATATTAAAGTTACTCAAAAGGAGTTTAAACAAGAGTTTTTAAAAACTAATAAAGATTTTTATGATTTATTTTTTTATTTTGCTCCTTATAAAGTTTTTAACCTAAATCAGACTATCAATTTTTTAAGAAAAGGAATAGCTGGTATTCCTATCGGTTCAATTACTCAATCTCAGCAATATCTTTATAAAAGTGCTACTTATTCTGCACTAAATTTAGAAATTTCAAAAGCTTTAAAACTTGCTATAGATGGGCATATTATTCTTGCAAATAAAGCTTTTAAAAAACTTCTTAAGAAAAAACCAACATCTTATATTCTTCATTATAATTTAGCTTTAACTTATGCCCAGTTAGGTAATTATAATAACGCTTATAAGCACTTTTTAAGGGCGTATCATTTAAATCCAAAAGATATTTATAGTGGCATTTTTGCTCTTATGTCTCTTGATAAAATGGATAAAAGTAATAAATATTTATTAGCTTCAGTAAAAGAAGATATAGATCCTAAAGACTCTATATTTTTAGCTATTATAGATAATAATACAGTTGAAATGGCAAGATTTTTAGAAAAAGAGACTTCAAAACCTCTTTTATTAATTGCAAAAATTGCTTCTAAAATGATTTTAAATAAAGATGTATCTTTTGAAGCTGAAAAATTAAAAAGTATGTATTCAAAGGATATTGTGGCGAATTTATTATATTTTTATGCAAATAACATAAATTTACCTATACATAAATTAGCTCTTAATTTTCAGTCTCTCTTTTTTCAACATCCATGGAATATGAATTATTTTTATTATGGGGCTTTTATAGCAAGTGATTGGTTATTTAAATTTAGTAAAATTTCTGGACTGTTAAATCAATTAAGATTTGAGATTAGACAAAAAGCAAAAGAAGAGAATTTTGATTTAATTCCAGTATTGCAAAAACTTGCTTTTGTAGATTTATATACAAAACATTTTGAAGAATCGTATGTTATTTATAATGATTTGATAAATAATAAAAAAATTACTGATTCTGCTACTTTATATAATGCAGCTGTAGCAGCAATAGGAGCAAATCATCATGCTAATGCAGTTGCTTTAATGGAACTTGCTAAACTTAAAAATCCTAACTATTATGAAGCAAGATATGGACTTGGACTTTTGTGGCAAGAAGCTAATAATTTAAGAGCAGCTTCTATTCAATATTTAAAAATACCAGATGGTTTTAAAAGTAGATTTTTTGATTTTAATGTGAACCGCCCCGCCCTAAAGTAAAAGATAAGGCACTGACTAAATAAGGAACAAAGATTGCTTATTGTTGTAAAAAAGGATATAAATGAAAGTAGGATTGAATAAAGGGAAAAAATATAGAAAATATAAAAGATTAACTGAAGAACAAAAAAATATGATTTTTAAAATGTTTGAAGAAAAAACTGAGCTTAGGAAAATAGCTAGAATACTAGGAGTAGAATTAAGAACTGTTCAATATCATTTAGAAAAAAAAAATAAAGGAACGTAAGTTCGATTTAACAAAAAGTATTTAAATCTGCTCAGCAAGAGGTGCAAATTTTTTAACACTTCAAAAAAGCTAAAAAGTGCAGACCGCTCCCGCTTTTAGTGCACTTTTTTTAACGCTTTTTTTCCGTTAAAATT
>CAZEOW010000088.1:0-3907 GCA_964514005.1 uncultured Nautiliales bacterium | reverse complement strand
TTGAGAGTGGATGGGGTAAGAGTAGATTTGTAAGAGAAGCTAATAATATTTTTGGGCATTGGGAGTATTCAAAAAATGGTTTAGCTCCAAAAGATAGATATAAACATGTAAAAATTTCTTATACTTTAAAAGTATTTAACTCTTTAGAAGATTCTATTGCAGCTTATATGTTAAACTTAAATAGAAATCCAGCTTATATACCTTTTAGACTTTTAAGATATAAATATTTTGTATCTAATAAAAAATTTACAGGCTTAATTGCAGCTGCTACTCTTGCTAACTATTCTCAATTAAAAGAAGTTTATGTTAAAAGATTGCAAAGGGTAATTAGAGTAAATAATCTTCAAAAATATGATGATTGAATGTTTTTATAAAACTTTTTAAGAGATTTTTTCTCTTTCCAACCTATTTTATAGTAAATAATTTCTTCAAGATATTCTTTTGCTTCTTTTGTTGTTATATTAAGTCTTTTAGCATACTTTTGAAGAGTTTTATAAGGAATTTTATGTTTTTGTTTTACAAATTCTTTAATAAGCTTTTCATATTTGTCTGAGTTTTTATTCACGCAAAAAAGTGCGAATACAAATGGAAGTTGATATTTCTTATACCATAAAGTTGCTAAATCTTTGCAGTTTTTTTCTTTTAGAGCTTTATCTCCTATAATTACTTTCCCTTTTTGATTTAGTATTTTTGCAAGTATATTTGAAGTAGCTGAATCTTTATCTTTACCTTTGCCTTTGCATACTAAGACACTTCTTACTTCTTTTTTTGCTACAATTCCTACATCAAAACATTTTTTATGTTTAGCTTTTACAGATGATATAAAAGCTGCATCTATTAATCTTTTCTCAAAAAGATTGTTAATAATAACAGGAGGTCCTTTTTTTGTAATTTTTATACCTTTTTTCTTTAAAAATTGATAAAATGGTAAAAGATTTAAATAATCAATATGTCCTAACATAACGACCTTTTTAATTGAAATTTTAACATAAAGGGGAGAGATGGTAAGAGTAGAATTCTTAGGTCCTATAAATAAAGAGGCTTTAGATGTTGATGTTAAAAGTCTAAAAGAGTTAAAAGAAATTTTACAAAAAGATAATAGTTTAAAGGAGTGGTTAGACTCTTGTGCAGTTGCAGTAAATGATAAAATTGTTTCTTCTTTAAAAGTTGAGTTAAAAGAAGGGGATAAAGTAGTTTTATTGCCACCTGTATGTGGGGGATAGAAAAGGAGTTAGAATGGTAGAAGTTTTTGAAGGTAAAGTTCCTGTAATAGAGACTCTTGATAAGTGGTATAAAGAGTTTAAACTTCAAGGATATGGAGCAATGGTTCCTTTTATAGGTATAGTAAGACCAGATAATGAAATTGAAGGACTTAGTTTTGATTTATATTTACCAATGCTAAATGAATGGTTTAAAAAATGGCAAAATTTAGAGGATGCTAAAATTGTAATGGCTCATAGTGTAGGCGATGTAAAAATTGGTGAAACAAGCTTTTTATGTGCTGTTTTTACAAAACATAGAAAAGAAGCTTTTAAATATATTGAAGAGTTTGTTGAGGATTTTAAGGCGAATGCACCTATTTGGAAATATGATTTAAAAAATGGTAAAAGAATTTTTGCAAAAGAGAGAGCAAAAAAACTTCCTAATTCAGGTATTTTAGGGAGTTTTAATTAATTTTTTGATAGGGAATATCCCTTTTTTCAAGTTCTTGTATTAATAAAGGTAAAGCTCTTTTAATAACTATTTTTTGAGCATTTATAATACCAGCTAATGTAAATAGCCATTCTTTATGGTTCATCAACCAGTCTATTAATTTTGCTTGTTTTTCTATTTCTGAATTAGATGAGCTTACTTGAATTTTTGCTAAATCCATCTCTTTATTAATCAAATATCCTTGAATAACTTCACTAAAAAGTATTCCAAATTTTTTAGTTTCTAAAAAATCTTTAATTTTATCTATTTCAGTAATTAGTTTTAAGATATAATTAAAATCTATCTCTTCTAGTCTGTTTTCTTTATTTAGTTTTTCTAATTTCTCACACTCTTTTGCAACTTTTAAAAATATCTTTTCTATTTTTTTTTGAATTCTGTCTGCATATTTTATTATTTCAACTGTCTTTTTATATGCTTTTTGAAGATTTTTATTAATGCTTTTTTCACTTAATCTTCTTAATTTTATTTTCCTTTTAGGAATATAAGTTACATATTTATTAATAACCTCTTTAAAAGGCATTTCAACTGCTCCAGCAATTCTTGCTCCACCTTCTGTTGCATTTATTGTAATAATGCCTTGATGTTTTGCTTCTTCAATATCTTTTTCAAAAAAGTTTTTAAACATATTCCATACATAGCTTGTTCTAACTTTTCCTTCTCCACCATATTTTGTAACATACATATCTGTTGTTTTAAATTTTACTTCATCTACTCCATATACATGACCTTTAGCATGACTTTTTCCATCTTCTGAATAAGCTAAGTCTTGACCTATTAATACTATCTTTTCATATTGCATAAATCTTGCTAAGTCAAATGCCATATTAGCAGCACTCATTCCTGTTCCTAAATATCCATATTTGTGTAGAGTATAATATCTGTTAAAAGCGTATGGTCTCATAACAATAATTTTATTCCCAAAAGAGTTTTCTAATACTTCTTGATGTTGTAATGATGCATGAAGAATTATAATATCTTTTTGAAAGTTAGGAGATGTTTCTTTAAAAAATTTAGCAGTCTCTTTAACCCTTTCTATAGATGTTACAAAGTCTGGTTTAATGTCCCATTTTTCTAATATTGGAAGAGAGGCATCTACACTGATTATAGTTACATACTCTTGGATTTCTTTAAGAAGAGGAAGCTGTTTTGTTAAAGATGGACCGGTTGATACTATAATAGCTAAGGAAGAATTTTTTTTATTTTCCAATTGAGAGAAGTAAGGCAGTTTAATCATTTCAGGTAAGTTTTTAATATGATGTTCTATTCCTATTAAAGAATCTATTGTATCGTTTCCTAAATTTCTAATACTTTGTGCAAGTGCTTCAACAATTAAATTATTTAGATTCATAATATTTTTATGAAAGAATTTTTCATAATATGGAGTATGAATATGAAGAGTGTATACTTTTGTAAATATCTTAACTAAAGGGTCTTTAAAATAATTAAGAGCTTTTGCTAATGAAAAATCTTGAGAATGTTCTAGAATAAGTTTTCCTTCTTCTATTTCTTCACTAAAATCAATAATATTTAAAGCAATATATAAGATTTCTAAATTAGGTTCAAATACAAAAATTTTTTCGTGCGAAGGATTTGCAAAAAGGAGTTTTGTAAAAATTCCATTTCCTATTCCGTATAAAAATAGTACAGGATATCTTTCATATTTTTTGAACTTTTTTCTTATATCTTCAATTTCTTTAAGAGGAGAAGTTTCATATATAGGATAGTTATTTTTCATATCAATAATGTTTAAGTTAATGTTATCAGTTCCTTGTTGAATAACTTCAAAATTTTTTTGTCCGGCATTAAATATCTTTGCAGCAAGAAATTTATTTTTTTTTAACAATGCTTGTAAATTTTTTTCGAAAATAGACATTTTATTCCTTTTTATAAATTTTAAAACTAGTAATTGAGATTATAAACAAAATATTGTGTAATATCAATATGTAGAAAAGTTCACACTTGCTAAATAGCATGAAACTGAAACAATATAAATTTTAATGGAAAAAAGCGTTAAAAAATAGACTAAAAGCAATATATTTGTACTTTTTAGTCTTTTTGAAGAGATAAAAGTTTTATTTTTTTTAAAAGTATTTAGTTAATATTGAAAATTTATCTATTTTTTTAATCTTAGTTGTGTTAAGTGATATAAAGGCAAAAAGAAGAGATTAAACCCCAGCTTCCTCTCTTCTTTGTA
>CAZEOW010000087.1:0-4041 GCA_964514005.1 uncultured Nautiliales bacterium | reverse complement strand
ATTATAAGGGTTTTTGATGAATTATTTAATACCTGAGTGGGAAAAACAAGAATTTATTCAACTTGTTTTTCCTCATAAAAATACCGATTGGAATTGTTGCTTAGAAGAAGCAATTAAAACTTTTAGTAAAATTGCATATGCTATAGCACAATATCAAAAAGTTTTAATATGTTATGAAGATAAAAATACAATTTCTCATTTAAAACATAAAAATTTTATCTTTAAAAAAGTAAAAAACAACGACACATGGGCTAGGGATTTTGGAGCAATAAGTGTCAAAATAAAAAATGAAGTTAAACTACTTGATTTTAAATTTAACGGATGGGGGCTTAAATATCCGAGTAATTTA
This sequence comes from uncultured Nautiliales bacterium, assembly GCA_964514005.1. GTDB lineage: Bacteria > Campylobacterota > Campylobacteria > Campylobacterales > Nautiliaceae > CAZEOW01. The sequence goes on along the minus strand of CAZEOW010000087.1, from coordinate 3,692 downwards.
GACAATACCATCTCACGTAAAATATTTAAAATACATAAAAGCTATAATTTTGTTCTTGAGGGCGGGAGTATAGATACAAACTCAGAAGTTTTATTAACAACTTCTAAATGTCTTCTTGAAGAAAATAGAAACTATCCAATGACAAAAGAGGAAATTGAAAAGTTTTTAAAAAAAGAGCTTTTTATAAAAAAAGTTATTTGGCTAAAGCATGGCTTTTTAGAAGGAGACGATACCGACTCTCATATTGATACCCTTGCAAGATTTGTAAATAAAGATACTATAGTTTATTGCAAATGTGAAGATAAAAATGATATTCATTATAATGAATTAAAAAATATGGAAGAAGAATTAAAACAAACAAACTTTAATCTAATTCCTCTCCCTCTTCCTACCCCTAAAATATGGAATAATCATAGACTTCCTGCAACATATGCAAATTTCTTAATAATAAATGATGCTGTCTTACTTCCGATATATGAAGATAAAAAAGATAAATATGTTTATGATTTATTTAAAGAAATATTTAAAGATAAAGAAGTAATTCCTATTAATGCAAATACTTTAATAAAACAGCACGGCTCAATTCATTGTATTACCAAAGAATATTTTAAAAACAATTTAAAGAGTTAAAATGAAAAAATTAGGATTTTTAGATACTTTTAGTATTGGTGTTGGAGGAATGATAGGAGGAGGTATATTTGCTGTTTTAGGACTTACTATCTCTTTAGCAAAAGGAGCTGCTCCTATTGCTTTTTTAATAGCTGGTAGTATTGCCTTAATTACTGCTTATTCTTATGCAAAACTTTCAATAAAATACCCAAGTGAGGGTGGTAGTATAGAATATATAGTACAAGCATTTGGAAATAATTTATTTTCGTCCATTGCTAATAACTTACTTTTGATTTCATATGTAATAATGCTTGCTTTATATGCATCAGCTTTTGGAAGTTATGCAAGTGCCCTGTTTTTAGGAAAAGATATAGTATGGTTTCATAAAGTAGCTGCTTCATTAGTTATAATAATATTTACATTAATAAATTTATTAGGAGCTTTTTTAACTGGAAAAGCTGAAGATATTTTAGTATATACAAAAGTTGCTATTTTAATAATTTTTATTATAATAGGGTTTTATACAGGGCATGGATTTAATAGACTATCTGTATATGAAAAAGAAAGTTTTATTAAAATTATCACAGGAGGTTTAATTATATTTTTAGCATATGAAGGATTTGAACTTATTGCTAATTCAGCGAAAGATGTAAACAATCCAGAAAAAACTTTACCCAAAGCTTTTTATTCAAGTGTTATATTTGTAATACTTTTATATGTTTTAATTGCAATAGTAACAATTATAAATGTAGATTTTGAAACGGTAAAAAAAGCCCAAGATTATGTACTGGCAATTGCAGCAAAACCTTTGCTTGGTAATACAGGATTTACAATAATAGCTATTGCTGCTATGTTATCAACCGCAAGTGCAATAAATGCTACCATTTATGGAGCTGGAAGAAGTGGGTATTTAATTGCAAAATTAGGAGAAATTCCAAAAAACTTTGCAAAAAAAATAGAAAATGGATTTGAAGGAATGATTATATTGAGTTTATTAGCTATAAGTTTTGCAACTAATTTTAATATTGAAAATATATCAATAGCTGGAAGTTTCGGTTTTTTAATAATATTTGGATTAGTAAATTTAGCAAATTTTAAACTAAGAGCAAAAACAAAATCAAACATTTTTATCCCATTAATTGGTACAATTTTATGCTTTTTATCAGTAATAGTTTTAATAAGTTACAATTTTTTATATTCTCCGCAATCTTTAAAAAGCAGTGCATTAGTAATTATTGTAGTAATAATTTTTACATATATCTATGTTAGGGTTGGAAAATTTATAAAAAACACTATAATAAAAAAAGGAGAAAAAAATGGGTTATGAAGTAATAGTTAGTGAAAAAGATAAAACAATAGAAATTCACTCTGATATATGTGATATATTAATAGACAAAAAAGATAATTATATTTTAAACAATGAACTGTTTTATATAAATTTTAATTTATATGAAGAAATTGAGGAATTTCTAAAAGAACATTCAGATTTTACAATTCAAGAGTGTGAAATATGTAAACCAAAAGAGAATAAAGAAGAATTGGATGAAGAGTATGATGATTTTTATGAAGAATTTGCAGAAGATGAAGATATAGACAATACAAGATGTGATATTTTTTAAAGAAAAAAAATGGTACTTGCTTTAAAATATAGACCAAAGAAATTTGAAGAGATAATAGGACAAGAAGCAATAATTACAACCTTAAAAAATTCACTTGATACAAAAAGACTTGCTCATGCTTATCTATTTTCCGGATTAAGAGGAAGTGGAAAAACTACTACTGCAAGAATCTTTGCAAAAGCCCTACAATGTGAAAAAGGGCCTACTTCTTCTCCATGTGAAGAGTGTGAAAATTGTAAAATGGCAAATAAAAATTCTCACATAGATATAATCGAAATGGATGCTGCAAGTAATAGAAGAATTGAAGATATTAGAGAATTAATAGAACATACTAAATATTCTCCTTCACTTGGAAGATATAAAATATTTATAATAGATGAAGTTCATATGTTAACACATGAAGCATTTAATGCTTTATTAAAAACATTAGAAGAGCCCCCAAATTATGTAAAGTTTATTATGGCTACTACTGACCCTTTAAAACTTCCTGCAACTATATTAAGTAGAGTTCAACATTTTAGATTTAATAGAATCTCTAACGAAATGATAGAAAACTTTTTAATAAAAGTCCTTGCATTTGAAAATATAGAATTTGAAGAAAAGGCTATTCAAATAATAGCAAAAACTTCTCAAGGAAGTGTAAGAGATTCTTTAACTCTACTTGAACAAGCAATAGCATTCTCAAAAGGAAAAGTTACTCTTGATGATGTTGTAGAAATGTTAGGGGTTGTTAATCCAGAAATTATAGAAGAACTTTTTGAGAAAATAAAAAAAGAAGATAAAGAAGGAATTAAAAAACTTATAAAAACTCTGAAAGACTTTAACATAGACTCTATTATAGAAGAAATAATTATCTTTTTAAAAGAAGCTATGTATAAATCTATCTTTCCACTAATTACAATTCAGAGATTTTTTAATATCATTACTGATGCAAAAGAGTTACTAAAATATAATACAGACAATGAATTTATATTATCTTTAATGTTTTTTAGAATGATTGAAGCCATAAAACCATTAAAAATTGACGAAATGATAAAATCTTTAGAAAAAGAAGTAACAATATCTCAAATTTCAATTTCTCCTATTGAAAAATTTAAAACTTTAATAAAAAAGATAAAAGAAAGAGATTTAAATTTAGGAGTATGTTTTGAAACAAGTGTAAAATTTATCTCTTTTGAAAATAATGTATTAAAATGGGAAAGCTGTCCAGATGAAAATTGTTTAAATGAATTTAAAAAATATTTTTCATTAATAATTAGACCAATAATTACTGAAGTGTTTGGAGAAGTAAAAATAGAACCAAAAAGATGTGAAAAAGAAAAAACAAAAACTACTCCTACATCGAAGCCATTAAATTTAGAAATTGATGCCTTAATTGCTTCTGAAATAAGAGCACTATTTGGAGAAGCAACCCAAATATATAAACTTATACATAAAAGTTAATTCAATTCTTAATAAGCATTA
>CAZEOW010000086.1:0-4066 GCA_964514005.1 uncultured Nautiliales bacterium | reverse complement strand
CTTCCTAAAAATCCCCAAAAAGCCGCATCAAGCCATACATACTTAAATCCATAATTAAAACTAAAAAATTGCTGTAACTTTAAAAACAAAATATTAGGTATTTTTTCTAAAGTTTGAATTACTAATTCTTTGTTTTGCAAAATTACCATAGAATCAAACTCTTTATTTTGAAAATAGACTAAATTATTTGTAGCTATTGCAGTCCCAAAACTTCCACCAATAAACCTCACATAATCCATTGTCATAACACCTTGTTCAATTTTACCATTTGAATTATTCATAACCATAACAGTAATAGGAGCAAAAAAAAGCCCCATAGCAATACCAAAAGGCATTGTTTTTATAACTGCTTCATAAAATGGAGTATAATAATTAAGTGTAGGAAACAAAACAAACCCATTATAAAGATAAATAATTGCAGCAAGTATTAAAAGAAAGATAGGCGAATATTTATCACTAAGATAGCCTGAAATTAAGCTAAAAACTCCTATCCATATACCAAAACCTAAAACTCCTAAGCCCGTTTGAATAGAACTTAATCCTTTTAAATGCTCATAATACATTGGAATTAAATAAAAATATTGATACATTGAAAAACCTAACAATATAAAATAGACTAAGATTCCTACAAAGTAATAAGGATTTTTAAATAAAGAGTAATCAAATAAAGAGTTTTTACTAAAAATTTCACTAATTAAAAAACCTAAAAAAGAAAACCAAGCAATAAAGGCTAAATATACAATTAAGTCTGAATTAAACCATCCATATTGCTGACCTTTGCTAAGTAAAATTAAAAGAGAAACTGTAAAAATTGTTATAAAAGCTAACGATAAAAAATTTAGATTATACTCTTTTTTCTCATCATTATCAGGTAAAAGCAAAAAACCAAAAATTACTAAAACTATTCCAACAGGAACATTTACAAAAAAAACAGCCCTCCAACTAAACCACTCCGTTAAATATCCCCCAAGTGTAGGACCGATTGCCGGTGCAAACGCTACACCTAAAGCAAATATCCCCATAGCTATTCCTCTTTTTTCAGGAGGGAAAAAAGAAAAAAGCATAGCTTGAGCTGTTACCATAATTAAAGCTTCTGCAAAACCTTGAATAACTCTTGAAAAGATTATAAAGAAAAGAGAATTAGCAATTCCACATAAAAAAGAAGCTAATGTAAATACAAATACTCCTATAATATATATCTTTTTTCTTCCATACTGACTTATAAGCCACTCTACTAAAATTAATCCAACAGCTGCTGCAATCATATATGCAGTAATTACCCACTGCACTCCATAAATATCGGTAGATAAAGGACCTTTTAAACGAGGAACTATAATATCTACAACTGTAGTATCTAATACAGCCATAAAAGCACCTAATACTAATAAAAAAGTCCAAATTGCTAACATATAATTATTTACACTTTTCAATTTCAACCTCTGCACTCATTCCTACAAGTAAATCTTTTGGTAATTTTTTAAATTTAATTTTTACATAAAATCTTTGAGCAAGTTTTGTAAACTCTCCACTGCTTATATCTCTTGGTAAAATTGCAAAAGTAGCGGCACTTGCAGGTAAAATTTCGCTTACTACTCCTTTATAATTTTTATCAGTTGCATCTACATAAATATTAACTAAACAACCCTTTTTAATCCCCTTTAATTTAGTCTCTTCTAAAAGGTCTAATACATATAGATTTTTTAAATTAACTAAACTTACTACAAATTTTCCTGCATTTATAATTTCATTACTATTTACAAATTTTTTAGCTAATATTCCATCAAATGGAGCATAAAGATAACTATCTTTAATATGAAGATTAATAAGTCTTAGTTTATCTTTCAAAGAAGCAATATTACTATCTAAAGCTAAAATCTCTTTTTGAAGCCTATTTATATCTTTTTTTCCATTTTTAATAATGTCAGTCTTTATATACAAAGCTTTTTTATCTTTTTTCATAGAATATAAAAATTCTTTTAAAGCATTAATCTTTTCTTTAGCAGAAAAGTAAGCAGTTTTAACTTTTTCAAACTTTTCTTTAGAAATTTTATGATTATTATAAAGCTTTTTAAATTTTAAATAATCACTTTTTAATTTATCAAGTTCTATCTCTTTTGATTTTATTTCAAACTCTTTTGCTTTAATTAAAGAGTTTAATTTTGATATTTGATTACTATTTAATAAAAGATTTTTTTTAAGTTCTGTTGAGAGTTTATCTTTTTGAAGAATTAAAGCCTCTTTTTTATTCTCTAAAGATTTAATTTGATATTTTAAAATAGCTTTTTGAATTTCTAAATTTTTAGTATCAAGTTTTGCTAAAAGAGTATTTTTTTTAACTTTTTCTCCCTCTTTTACATAAATTTTATCTATTTTTCCAGCTAATTTAAAAGATAAATTAGTTAAATTATCACTTTTTACAAAAGCTGCATTACTTGAGACATATTTCATATTATAAATAATATACTTTGCAAGAAAAAAAAGTGAAATAGCTATCACTACAGCAAATACAATTCCAACTCTTTTTTTCATTAAAGACCTTTTTTAAGAAAGTTTATCGTTTTTTGATTGATATGTCAATATCAATAAGAATTGAAAAAATAAATAAACTAAGTTTTGTGAAAGTTAAAAAACTTGATATAATTTCACACTAAAAATAAATAAAAGGAAAGCAAATGCCTACTATAAACCAGTTAGTTAGAAAAGGTAGAAAAAAGGTGATTAAAAAATCTAAATCACCGGCACTTGTTAGTTGTCCTCAAAGAAGAGGGGTTTGCACAAGAGTTTATACAACAACTCCTAAAAAACCTAACTCAGCTCTAAGAAAAGTAGCTAAAGTTAGACTTACTTCTGGATATGAAGTAATTAGTTATATTCCGGGTGAAGGACATAACTTACAAGAACACAGTATTGTTTTAGTAAGAGGTGGTAGGGTAAAAGACTTGCCAGGGGTAAAATATCATATCGTAAGAGGTGCATTAGATACAGCTGGAGTTAAAGGAAGAGTTCATTCTAGAAGTAAATACGGAACAAAAAAAGCAGATGCTGGTAAAAAATAATTGTTGCATAGGTTAAAATAATTTTTTGGTTATAGTAGGAGTCAAATAAGTGGATTTTTTTTATTTTTCACTAATTTGCTCCCACTGCCAAAAATGGTAGAGTAAGGGTCGTCTGATGACGACTGTAAAACTGAAGAAGGAGTGAAAATGAGAAGAAGAAGAGCACCAAAAAGACCGGTAATGCCGGATCCTGTGTATAATAGTCAAGTAGTTACAAAGTTTATTAATAAAGTTATGTGGGATGGTAAAAAGACATTAGCAGAAAAAATAGTATATGGAGCAATTGAAAGATTAAATGAAAAAGGTGAAGAAAAAGGAATTGATATCTTCTTTAAAGCAATTGAAAATGTTAAGCCATTGCTTGAAGTAAGAAGCAGAAGAGTTGGTGGTGCTACATATCAAGTTCCTATGGAAGTAAGAGCTGAGAGACAACAAACTCTTGCTATTAGATGGATAGTAGATGCTGCAAGAAATAGAAACGAAAGAACAATGGTAGAAAGACTTGCAAATGAGCTTTGGGATGCTGCAAATGAAAGAGGAGCAGCATTTAAGAAAAGAGAAGATACTCATAGAATGGCTGAAGCTAATAAAGCATTCGCACACTATAGATGGTAATTTTAAATGGAAAATGGAGAATTTAAAATGGAGAATTTTCTCCCTTATTCTTCCTCTAATAAACTGCAAATTTCTAAATTTAAAATTTCAAAAAATTTAAGGAGATAATATGCCAAGAAAAACACCTTTACATATGGTAAGAAATATTGGTATTGCCGCACATATTGATGCCGGTAAAACTACTACAACTGAAAGAATTCTTTATTATACGGGAGTTTCTCATAAGATAGGTGAAGTGCACGAGGGTGCTGCTACAATGGACTGGATGGAGCAAGAAAAAGAAAGAGGTATTACTATTACATCTGCGGCTACTACATGTTTTTGGAAAAATCATCAAATTAACATTATCGATACACCGGGGCACGTTGATTTTACTATTGAAGTTGAAAGAAGTA
>CAZEOW010000085.1:0-4162 GCA_964514005.1 uncultured Nautiliales bacterium | reverse complement strand
TATATAAAAGTTTGCCGTTTTTATCAAAATATTGATAAACTCCGGGTTTATCGGGAAGAGATTTAATTATATCTAGCATTAAGCTCCTTTTTTATCTCTTCAAAAATCTTTTTAATTTCTTCATTTTTTGTAATTATTTTAAAAGTCCCTTTGGCTGTAGGTTTTTTTGTAATTTTAGTAATTTTTTGAGGTTTTTTGTATCTAAAGTTTGTTACTATTTTTTTTGGATTTATTTCTATGCATTGGTTGTGTTTATGTAATTCTTTAGTAATTGTAAAAATTAAATCTCTTTTATAAAAAAGTTCTTGTCTTATTGCAGGATGAGTTACATTTATATATAAAACTTCTCCTTTTAATACCATAGAAGAGATATATTTATTGTATTTTAAAGGTAGTAATGATATAATTTTTTTTAAACAACGATACTGATTGAACTTATTTTCATAAGGACTAAATAGATGGGAAATTATTTCGTTTACTTTTTTCATATTGTAATTATATCTTTTTTTATTGGTTGTGGTCATAAAGCAGCTCCTGTTTGGCCTACGAAAATAAAAAAAGAGACTATTACAAAAGATGATTTAAAAATTTTAGATATTAATACTACAATAAAAATAAAATAGGAGAAAAATGAAATTTGATGTTATTATTATAGGAAGTGGAATTGCAGGAATTTGGAGTGCTCATTTTTTACAAAATAAAAAAGTCCTTATTATTACAAAAAATCAAGTTTTTGATGCTAATTCTTTTTATGCTCAAGGTGGAATTACGTTAGCTTTAGACGAAAAAGATATTCCTCTTCATATAGAAGATACTATAAAAGCTGGTAGTTTTCATAATAAAAAAGAGTTTGTAGAAATTTTAAGTAAAAATTCTTTAAAAGTTAAAGAGTATTTAAAATCTGTTTTAGATTCTTCTCCAACAAAGGAGGGGGCTCATAGTGTAAAAAGAGTTTTTCATGCTGGTGGAGATGCAACAGGAAGAGAAATTCATAAATATATTTTATTAAAAGATAAAAGCTATTTATTAGATGAAGCTATTGTGTTTGATTTATTGATAGAAGATAATGTCTGTTATGGTGTTAGTGTGTTTAAAAATAATAAAAAATTTAACATTTATGCAGATAATGTTATTATTGCGAGTGGAGGAATAGGAGCTCTTTATAAATTTGATACAAATGCAAGAACTATTAGTGGAGATTTGCAAGGAATTGCAATTGAAAAAGGATTGAGTTTAAAAGATATGCAAATGACCCAATTTCATCCTACAGTTTTTATTGAAACAAAATTTTCTCAAAAATTACTTTTAACAGAAGCTTTAAGAGGAGAGGGGGCTTTTGTAGTTGATGAAAATAATGAAAGGTTTTTATTTGAATACGATAAAAGAGGAGAACTTGCTGGAAGAGATATAGTAAGTAGAGCTATTTTTATGCATCAACAAAAAGGACATAAAGTATTTCTTGATGTTAGTATGTTTAGTGAAGAGTTTTTTAAAAATCGCTTTCCTACTATTTACGATAAATTACAAAATTATGGAATTAATGTTCCTTTTGAAAAGATACCAATTTCTCCAGCTTTTCACTATTTTATGGGAGGCATAGAGGTTGATAAAACTTCAAAAGTTTTAGGTTTTAAAAATTTATATGCAGTAGGAGAAGTGGCTTATACAGGAGTACATGGGGCTAATAGACTTGCGAGTAATTCTTTGCTTGAGTGTTTTGTTTTTGCTGAAATTGCAGCGAATGATATATTAAATAATAACTTTAAAATACCTAATAAAAAGTTTGAAATTACTCAGGAAAAACTTATCTTAAAGAGTGATAAAAAATATAAAAATATTTTAAGAGAGTTAATGTGGAAAAATGTTGGTATAATTCGAACAACTAACTCTTTAAAAGAGACTCTTTCTTTTATTGAAGAGAATTTAGAAAATCTTGGTCGTTTAACAAAACTTAGATTTTTAACAGCAAGAGAGATAGTAAAAGCAGCTTTAGCTACTAGCTCTCTTGGAGCACATTATAAAAAGGATTAAATATGCATCATGATTTAACACATACTTGGGTTGGATGGTTAATATTAGCAGTATTTGTAATAGGGTATTATCTTATTGCTACTGAAGAGAAATTTGAAATAAATAAAGCTAAACCGGCTCTTTTTATTGGAACTTTTTCTTTTGTATTGATAGGGGTTTATTTTAATATTAATGGACTTGATCCTACTCCTGTTCATGAAGAAATGAAACATTTAATTGAAGAGATTGCTGAAATTTTCTTTTTCTTATTTGTTGCAATGACATATATAGAAACATTAATAGAAAGAAATGTTTTTGATGCTTTAAGGTATAGACTTATTTCAAGAGGATATAGCTATAAAAAACTTTTTTGGATTACGGGAATTCTTGCTTTTTGGTTAAGTCCAGTAGCAGATAACTTAACAACTGCGCTAATTCTTTCAACTGTTTTATATACAATTGATAAACATAATACTAATTTTTTAGTACCTGGTGCTATAAATATAGTAGTTGCTGCAAATGCAGGAGGTGCTTGGTCTCCATTTGGAGATATTACAACTCTTATGGTTTGGACTGCAGGGAAAGGGGAGTTTATTGATTTTCTTATGTTATTTCCAGCAGCTTTTATAGGATGGTTTGTAACTGCTTGGCTTTTAAGTCTTTTTGTGCCAAAAGGAGAGCCTCATTTTGATATATTTACTACTCCAAAAGTTGAACTTAAAAAAGGTGGAAAAATAGTTATAGCACTTGGAATATTAACTATAGTAATAGCGGTAGTAGGACATATATTTTTTCACTTTCCAGCAATGTGGGGTATGATATTTGGTTTATCTCTTCTTCAACTTTATAGTTTTTATCATAAAAGAAAACATAAAGAGCATTTTAGTGTATTTGTAAATATGGCAAAAGTTGAAAACGATACATTACTTTTCTTCTTTGGAATTTTAAGTGCAGTTGGAGCTTTATATTTTATTGGATGGCTTTTTTATATTACAAAGTTATATGAAGTAATAGGTTCAAGTTGGGCAAATATTGGTGTTGGATTTATTAGCGCTGTAATTGATAATGTTCCGGTAATGGCGGCAATTTTAAAAGCAAATCCTATTATGGATATTGATCAGTGGATGCTTGTAACTTTAACTGCTGGAATTGGTGGAAGTTTAATTAGTTTTGGAAGTGCAGCAGGAGTTGGTGTAATGGGTAGAATGAGAGGAATTTATACATTTAATTCTCATATGAAATTTGCTTGGGCTGTGCTTGCAGGTTATATTGTTAGTATTGCCATTTGGTATGTTCAATTTGAAATAATGGGTATTTATTAGTAAAATTTCATAAAAAAGGATAAAGATGCAAGTTGAAATATTAATACTTGATTTTGGAAGTCAATACACTCAGCTAATAGCAAGAAGACTTAGAGAAGAGGGGATTTATAGCGAAATAGTTCCCTTTTTTGATGGGCTAAAAGCAGCTATTGAAAAAAAACCAAAAGGTATTATTTTTAGTGGAGGGCCAGCAAGTGTTTATGATAAAGATGCTTATAGAGTTGATAAGAAAATATATGATTTAAATCTTCCTATACTTGGTATTTGTTACGGAATGCAGTTAATTACAGTAGATTTTGGTGGGGAAGTAGTTAAAGCAGACCATCATGAATATGGAAAAGCAGAACTTTTTATAGATGAACCTCATAAGTTATTTGATGATTTGCAAAATCCTACAATAGTTTGGATGAGTCACAGTGATAGGGTAGAAAAATTACCTGATGGTTTTAAAAGAATTGCACACACTTCAAACGCTCCATATGCGGCAATTGTGAATGAAGAAAAAGAAATTTATGCGATTCAGTTTCATCCAGAAGTTACTCATAGCCTAGAAGGTAGTAAAATTTTAAGAAACTTTGCAAGAGAAGTGTGCGGTGTTACAAGTAAATGGGATATGGCACACTTTGCAAAAGAACAAATTAAAAAAATAAAAGAAGAAGTCGGAAATAATAAAGTAATTTGTGCATTAAGTGGAGGGGTTGATAGTTCTGTAACGGCTGCACTTTTACATGAAGCAATAGGTGATCAGCTTGTGCCAATTTTTGTAGATACCGGGCTTTTAAGAAAAAATGAAAGAGCTCAAGTTGAGCATGCATTTAAAAATGTTCTTC
>CAZEOW010000084.1:0-4234 GCA_964514005.1 uncultured Nautiliales bacterium | reverse complement strand
GCAATACCCCTATAAACGTAAGAGGAACTGCGGCAAGAACGATTCTTGGGACTCTAAAGTTTTTATAATATGCAACCATCAATAAATAAATTAACACAACCGCAACACCAAAAGCACTTCCTAAATCTCTAAATACATCAAACGTTAACTCCCACTCTCCTCCCCAGATTAAATCGTAACTTTTTCCACTCTTAAGATCAACTGCTTTTAGATTAAGTCTAGGGTTTCCATCATATGTAATTTTATACCCAGGAATTCCTTTATCTTTAAGCTCACTAAATACATCAAGTAGTGCATATAAACTACCTCTTTTATCCATTTCACCTGTTACCATTACCATTTCTCTTAAATCTTTAGAAGTTATTATTCCATCATATGCAACAGGCACTACTTTAACCACTTCTTTTAGCGGCACTAACCTATGAGTAGTCATAGACATAAGTTTAATTTTCTCAAGTGCATCTATTGAATTTCTAGCAGTTTTAGAAAATCTAACAAATATTCCGACTTGTTCTTTTTCATGTGGTATATGAGCAACACTAATAACTGCCCCTCTTAATCCCATACCTAAAATTTTAGCAATTTGTTCTGTTGAAATTCCAAGAAGAGCCGCTTTTTCTCTATCAGGGATAATTTTATATTTTACAATCTCCCTATCTCTCATTATATCAATATCCACAACTCTTTTTGTTTTTTTATAGATTTTTTCAATCTCTTCTGCAAGTTTTACTCTTCCCTCTTCATCTCCTCCAAATACTTGCATTAAAAGAGTTGCAATTACAGGAGGTCCCGGAGGGTCTTCTACTAATTTAATGTTTGCATTATGCAAACTACACGTTTTTTGAATCACAGGTCTTAAGCGACTTACCATATCTATTGAGCTTTCTTTTCTTCCTTCTTCTTTAGGGAAAAGGTTTACCCTAATTTCAGCTATATTTTCCCCTCTTTTCATAGAGCTACCTCTAAGAAGCCCGTTAAAATCCACAACTCCCGTAATTCCGATAAACTGCTCAAAATCTTTAATCTCTTTTTCTTTAGCTAAAATTGAAGCTACACAATCACTCACTTCTTTTGTAGAATCAATTGAGCTGCCTTTTGGTAGGTCAATAGTTATGTTGAATGTATTTTTATTAGCACTTGGCAACATTTTAAATAACACTATCTTAAATGCAGGAAGTGCAATAGAACCTATTAATAATAAAATCAATACACTAAAAAACATAACCCTTTTTAGAGTTGATGTAAGGAGCGGATCTAAAATTGAATGGAAAATTTTAAATGTTTTTGTTTTTCTTATATCAAACGGCTCATGATGAGTGTTTTTGTGTTCTGGTAAAAACTTAACAGCCGCCCATGGCGTAAACATATATGCAATTACAAGTGATGCTATCATTGCAACCGGCACGTTAAAAGGAATTGGCTGCATATAAGGCCCCATCATTCCCGTTACGAAAAACATAGGCACAAACGCTAAAATAATAGCTAAAGTAGCAATGTTAGTTGGATTTCCTATTTCATTTGTTGCAAAAATTGCCGCATATTCTCTAGGTTTATCCCCTATTTCAAAATGTCTATGAATATTTTCTATAACAATAATAGCACTATCAACTAAAAGCCCTAATGATAAAATTAACGCAAATAGAGTAATTCTATTTATTGTCTGCCCTGCAAGCATTCCTATAAATAGTGTTACTGATAAAATCAAAGGCACGGTAAACGCAACAATTAACGCCTCTCTCCAACCAAGCATTACAATTAGTAATATTACAATAATTCCTAAAGAAATTAATAAGTGATAAATTAGCTCATTTACTGCGTGATTTGCTTTATTACCATCATTTCTAGTTACAAAAATATCTACATCTTTTGGAAGAGTTTTTTTAAGTTCATTAGCTTTTTTTATTACATCATTTGCAACAAAAACAGCATTAGTCCCTCTTTTTTTACCTATGAAAATAGTTACTTGATTTAATCTCTCACCAATAATTTTTTTATCTTCTTCAAAAGCCTCTCCAGCTTCAAATGTTGTTATTTTTTTATTTTGAAAATCAACTCCATCCTCAACTTTTGCAATATCTTTAATATAAATAGGTCTTCCCATATAGTTTGCAACCACTAAATTTTCAACATCTTTAGTGCTTTTTATAAATCCGTCAAACTCTACAGGGATTGAGTATTTTTTATTATCAATTCCACTTAAAGGATAATCAACATTTCCACCCTTTAAGGCCATTGCAATTTGAGCAAGTGATAAATGATAAGCTGCTAATTTTTCAGGATTGATTATGATATTAAACTGTCTTTTATGCCCGCCTTTTATTCCTATAATACTAACGTTTTTAACTTCTGCTAAAGGTGATAAAAGTCTTTGAGCTATTGTGTAAAGCTTAGCATCATCATATTTTTTACTTGAAAGTGCAAGTGTTACAATAGGAACTTCGTCTATATCAATAGGCTTAACAAGCGGCGGCATTACACCTTTTGGGAGTTTATCCATATTTTGCATAACCCTATCATACAGTTTTGAAATACTTCTAACTTTATCTTGACCTATTTTAAATCTAACAGTTACAACCCCTACACTATTCATTGCCATACCGTATACGTGTTTTACACCGGTCATAGCTTTAAGTATTCTCTCAAGCGGATCAACTATAATATTTTGAACTTCTTTAGAACTAGCCCCCGGATATATAACCATTACATTTGCCGCAGGAACGTCAATTTGCGGATTTTCTTCTCTTGGGGTAAAAAATACCGCTATAAGCCCCATTAAAATTAAAGATAATGCAATTACAAAAGTTAGCGGATTTTTTAAAAATGCTCTTGCAAGTTTTCCTGCTATATTTAAACTAAGCTCTTCTTCAATAGCCTCAAGCTCTTTTTCTTTTTTTGTTACCTCATCCTCAAGAGCTTTTAATTCTTTTTCGGTTTGGTTTATTTCTTCGATGCTACAAGATGAGCTTTTTTTTGCTTCAAGCTCTTCTTTTTTAGCATCGATTCTTTCTTTTAAATTTTTTAACTCTTCCATCACCTCTCCTATAATCTTTGTCCGTCACGTAAATTTGCAGGAGGATATAAAATAACACTCTCACCGCCTTCTAACCCCTCAACTGCAATATTATCTTTTATTTGAGCAATTTGAGTTATAGGAGTAAATCTTGCAACATTTCCATCTACTACAAACACTCCTACTATTCCGCTTCTTGTAGTTAATGCACTAAACGGAACCAATACTGCTTCTTTTTTTGCAATAGCAACTTCTGCTTTTGCATACATACCAGGGAGCAATCCTTTTGTATCTTCAAACGTATATTTTACGATATATGAATGCGTAGCGGGATCAGCACTAGGGATTATTGTGCTAACTGTTGCTTTAAATTCTTTTTTAATAGCAGGAACTTTTATAATTACCGGCATTCCTATTTTAAATTTATCAATATCACTCTCTTTTACAAAGCTTTTTGCTTTTAAATTATGAATATCGCTTAAAACCAAAACCGGATAACCCGGAAGTGCCATTTCGGCTACTTTTTTCATTTTCATAGTTACAACCCCATCAATTGGAGAAGAAACTTTTGCATATTTTAGCTGATTTTTTGCCATATTTAGCCCGGCTTTTGCTTGTTTTAGCATTCCTTTTGCCATATCTACCTGTTTTTGTCTAATATTCATCATTAATTTCATTTTTTCAAAATCTCTTTTGCTTACAGCCCCATTAGAATATAAATTTTTAAATCTTTCATAATCTTTTTTTGCATCAGCATACGCCATCTCCGCCATCAAAACTCCGCTTTGAGCTTGAAGCAAGGCACCTCTTGCCTGATTTAGCATAGAATAAATATCACTCGGATCAACCACAAAAAGCGTCTCACCCTTTTTTACAACATCACCCTCTTCTACATTTATCTTTTTAATAAATCCCATAACTCTTGTAGCTACCATTACTTGAGATGGTGAATAAATATCTGCTACGTATTCTTTATTTATATTTATCTCTTTTTTTATTGCATCTGCCGTTTCAAATCCAAACAGTGTAACAATTGCTCCTATTAAAATAACTAATTTTTTCATTTACTCTCCTTTACTAAATCTCCTAATGCAGCTTTAAGCTCAGCCGCTGCTAAAGCTTCATCATACCTTGCTTTTATAAGCTCAGCCCTTGCTTTTCTAGCATCGGCTTCTTTCATTAAAAGAATTGTCATATTAATCATTCCCTGTTTATACATATATG
>CAZEOW010000083.1:0-4352 GCA_964514005.1 uncultured Nautiliales bacterium | reverse complement strand
CATATTTTCTTTTATACCTTAAAAGCATACTTTCATTTCCAATAAGACCGCCTTGATGAATATAAATAATTTTATCTCCTAAAATATCTAAATGATCTAAAACTACTTGCCATCCTATAGGGTCATATAATAAATCAAATTCAATCCCACTTTTTTTTAACTCTTTCCATAATAAAAAATGCTCCTTATAAAGTTTTCCAAAATGATATTTTTTTCTTTTTTTTAAAATAATTGGAAAATTATCTTTTTCTAATTCACTCCATTGTTTTAACAGATATTCATCATCTCCTACACAACTACATGTATAAACATTTCCCTTAAAATGTTTATTTAAATAAAGAGCACTAACCCCTGTTCCACTAGGTAAAAAAATATTGTAATCACTATAATCTTCAAGCTCTTTAGCTAAAAGTTTAAAACCTATTTCAGCCTCTTTATTAGCTCCTCCCTCTTTAATAAAAAGAGTAGTTTCATCTAAAAAAGAAACTTTTTTTAAATACTCTACTTTTTCACTATCTTCTATTATTTTCATTCCATTTAAAAGAGCATATTTATAATTACCAATAGGATTAGACTTTAAATAGTTAGAAATATGCTTAACATAATATATAAACTCCTTATTAAACATTTTAGCAAGCACACTTAAAGAATACATTGCATTTGATTGATTAGAACCATAAGAAATTATTCTTTTTATTTTATTATCTTTTTTTAAAAAATCGAAAAAATAATAAAATTTTCTTGCTTTATTACCCGAAAAATCTTTATGAAGCAAATCATCTCTTTTTACTAAAAACTTTTTATCTCTAAAAATAAAAGAAGTAATAGGAGAAGAGAGCATTAAATAACTCTTAAATCTTTATAAGCTTGAATTACTCTTTCTTTCATAGATTTTTCACCTTCTCTTAACCATTTTCTTGGGTCATAATATTTTTTATTTGGTTTATCTTCTCCTTCTGGATTACCAATTTGTGATTGTAAGTAGTCATGATATTTTTCTATATATCCTTTTACTCCACTCCAAAATGCCCATTGAGTATCAGTATCTATATTCATTTTTACAACACCATAATCAATTGCTTCATGAATTTTACTAAGTTCGCTTCCACTTCCTCCATGGAATACAAATCTAATAGGCTTATCATTTTCTAAATTAAATGTTTTTTTAACATATTCTTGAGAGTTTTTAAGAATAATTGGCTCAAGTCTTACACTCCCTGGCTTATACACTCCATGAACATTTCCAAAACTTGCAGCAATTGTAAATAAATCACTAACTTCACTTAACTCTTTATATGCATATGCCACATCTTCTGGTTGAGTATAAAGTTTTGAATTATCAATTCCTGTATTATCAACTCCATCTTCTTCTCCACCAGTTACACCAAGTTCTATTTCAAGCATAATATCAAGTGCACTTAATTTTTTAAGATACTCTTTAGAAGTTGCAACATTTTCTTCAAGTGGTTCTTCACTTAAATCAAGCATATGAGAACTAAATAAAGGTCTTCCATATTCTTCATAATGTTTTTGATTTGCTTCAATAAGTCCATCAATCCACGGAAGTAATTTTCTTGCTGCATGGTCTGTATGAAGTATTACACTAACTCCATAAGCTTCTGCTAATGTATGCACATGTTTTGCACCAGCAATAGCTCCTAAAATAGCTGCTTTTTGATTTTCATTATCAAGCCCTTTTCCAGCCCAAAAATGAGCCCCACCATTACTAAATTGAATAATAATTGGCATATTAACTTCTTTTGCAGCTTCCATAACTGCATTAATTGAATTTGTTCCAACAACATTAATAGCAGGGAGAGCAAAGCCTTTTTCTTTTGCTATATCCATTACTTTTGCTGCTTCACTTCCACTTAAAACTCCTGCTTTTACTCCAAAATCCATCTACACCTCCTTAATTTTTTGGAATTAAATATTTAACTTTATAAGAATTTTTTATTCTTTTAAGCTCTTTTTGAAGTTTTTCTCTTTTTAAGTATTCAATAATTTGTCTTTTTACTTTAGCTAAAGGAATATAATTCTTAGAATCTTTTCCTTCAAGTAAAATTATATGATATCCAAATCTTGTTTTTACAGGTTCTAATGTAATCTCTCCCTCACTTAGATTTGCACAAGCTTTAGAAAATTCAGGCACCATCTGATTTGGATCAAACCATCCAAGTTCTCCTCCTTGCACCTTACTTGGACCAGTAGAATATTTTTTAGCAAGTTTTGCAAATTTTGATTCTAAAGATTTACCTCTTAAACCTTTTAACTCTTTAATTAGTTTTCTAGCTAAAGTTTCATCTTTTACAACAATATGTCTTGCTTTAAATTTTGGTTCAGACTTAAAGTATAAATCCTTATTTTCATTATAAAATTTTTTAATTTCATATTCTGAAATCTTAGTTTTATTTAATCTATCATTTAACCACATATCAACTGCTAATTTTTCTGCTGCTGCTTTATATTGAGGTGCCTTTGTAATAGCTTTAGCCCTTGAATTATAAATCTCTTTCATTTTTAAATATTGTTGCACAAACTCTTTCACATGCTGAGCTGGCAAATCTTGAAGTCTTATTCTATAATCTCCCGTAATCCCCTGTAAATATGCATTAATCTCCTTTACCCTAATAGGTTTACCGTTTAACTTTGCTAAAATAGTATTATCCTTTAACCCCTTCATTGGCTTACCCATCATTCCTGCATGTCCACTCATACTTCCACCAGCCATTCCAGGAAATGCAAATAAACTTCCTGCAATTAATCCTACTAACATAAATTTTTTCATAAAATCTCCTTTATTTTATTCTCTTTTTTAATTTTTAAAAGTTCTTTTTGAAGTTTTTCTCTTTTTAAGACATCAACAATCTTAGGTAAAACATCTTCAAATCTTGCATATCCTGCTTCTTTTTTATCTTCTAACAAGATTAAATGGTATCCATATCTTGTTTTTACAGGTTGAAGTGATATTTTACCGACTTTTAACTCTTTACAAGCATTAACAAATGCCGGCACCATCTCTTTAGCACTAAACCAACCAAGTTCTCCACCATTTGAAGCACTAGGCCCAATTGAATATTTTTTAGCAAGTTCAATAAACTTTGCTTTTAAAAATTCTCCTTTTAAATCTCTTAATTGTGAAATAAGTTTTTTAGCTAATGCTTCATCTTTTAACAAAATATGTCTTGCTTTAAACTTTTCTGGTTGTTTAAAATAAATATCTTTATAAGTTTCATAAAACTCTTTTGCTTCTCTTGTAGAAACCTTAATATTTCTAAGCTTTTCAGCAAGCCAATAAGTTACAACTACTTTTTTATTTAACTCTTTAAACTGAGGTTCTTTTTCTACTACTTTTGCTTTATTATAAAATATTTGAGTCTCAATATATTGTTTTATAATCTGAGGAATATATGTTTTTGGTAAATTTTGTAATTTTGCATTTTTATCACCCGTAATTCCTTGCAAATAATAATTTACACTCTTTACTTTTATAGGTTTTCCGTTTATATAAGCAACGGTAGTATTATCGTTTAAATTAAACGCAAATAGAAAAACTCCTCCTAATATCCCACTTATAAATTTTTTCATTTAATTTCCTTATGCCATATTATGAATTACATTTTGAACATCATCAATTTCTTCTAAAAGTTCCATTAACTTTTCAACTTTTTCAGCAATTTCATCATCTACATCACTCTCATTTGTAGCAACTAACTGTACATTACTCTCAATAATTTCAATAGCATCTATTTGATTTACTGCTTCTAATACACTATTAAAATCTTGAGGGGTTGTCTCTATTACTAATAGATCGTCAAGTTCTTTAATATCCTCTGCTCCAGCCTCTATAGCTTTTTCAATAACTTCTTCATCTTTATCACTTCTATTTACCACTATAACACCTTTTTTTTCAAACATCCAAGCAACACTACCACTTGTTCCTAAACTGCCTCCAGCTTTTTTAAAAGCGTGTCTAACTTCTGCAACTGTTCTATTTTTATTATCAGTTAAACACTCTACCATTACAGCAACTCCACCAGGACCATATCCTTCATACACAACTTCACTTAAAGTAATTCCATCTAAATTTCCTGTTGCCTTATCAATTGCTCTTTGAATATTACTCATAGGCATTGAATCAGCTCTTGCTCTATCAATTGCAAGACGAAGTGCTGGATTATTATCTGGATTTCCTCCTCCTTGTCTTGCCGCCGTCATAATAGCTTTTACATGTTTAGTAAAAATTTTACTTTTTTTAGCATCTTCTTTTGCTTTAATATGTTTTACTTTACTCCACTTATTATGTCCAGCCATTTCTCTCCTTTAAATAAATATTTGTTATTATACTATAA
>CAZEOW010000082.1:0-4356 GCA_964514005.1 uncultured Nautiliales bacterium | reverse complement strand
TTTAATACCTCAAAACCGGATGGGACTATAAGAAAAGTTACAGATGTTTCTAAACTTCATAGTTTAGGATGGAGGCATAAAATTGAATTGGAAGAAGGAATTAAAAAAGTTTATGAGTGGTATAAAGGATGATTATGAAAAAAGTATATGTAGCATTAATAGCGGATGTATTACATGCAGGGCATATTAAAGTTTTAAAAGAAGCAAGTAAATATGGGAAAGTAGTTGTTGGTCTTTTAACTGATAAAGCATGTGGAGAGTTAAATGATGTACCATATTTAGATTATGAAAAAAGAAAAATGGTAGTAGAGAATTTAGCAATAGTAGATGAAGTTATACCACAAGAGAGTGCAAGTTATAAAGAAAATTTATTAAAATTAAAACCTGATTATGTTGTTCATGGTGACGATTGGCAATATAACTATAAAAGAAAATATAGAGAAGAAGTAATAGAATTATTAAAAAAATGGAATGGAAAATTGATTGAAATTCCATACTCAAAAGATATAGTTGAAGCAAAAATAAAAGAAGAAAAGAAAAGAGTAGGGATTACTACGGGTCTTAGACTTGCAAGATTAAGACAATTATTAAAAGCAAAAAAATTGTTAAAAATAATGGAAGTTCATAATGCATTAAGTGGATTGATAGTTGAAAATACTATTATTGAAAAAGAGAATTTATCTTTTGATGGAATGTGGAGTAGTTCTTTAACTGATAGCACATCAAAAGGAAAACCTGATATTGAAGCAGTAGATTTAACAGCAAGACTTAATACGATAAATGAAATATTTGAAGTAACAACAAAACCACTTATTTTTGATGCAGATACAGGAGGCAAAATAGAGCATTTCAAATTTACAGTAAGAAGTTTAGAAAGAATTGGTGTTAGTGCAGCTATTATTGAAGATAAAACCGGGCTTAAAAAAAATTCACTTTTAGGTAATGAGGTAGTTCAAACACAAGATAGTATAGAAAATTTTTGTGCAAAAATAAAAGCAGGTAAAAAATCGCAAATTTCTCAAGATTTTATGATAATTGCAAGAATTGAGAGTTTAATTTTAGAAAAAGGAATGGATGATGCCTTAAAAAGAGCTTTTGCGTATGTAGAAGCTGGTGCTGATGGGATTATGATACATTCTCGTAAGAAAGAGCCGGATGAAATATTTGAATTTGTAGAAAAATTTAGAAGATTTGATAAAATTACACCTATAGTGGTAGTACCGACATCTTTTAATAGTGTAACAACTGATGAATTTGAAAAAATTGGGGTAAATATTGTAATTTATGCTAATCATATGTTAAGGGCTGCATATCCGGGAATGAAAAAAGTAGCGGAGTTAATTTTAAAACATAAAAGAAGTTTAGAAGCTGAGCCATATTGTATGCCAATTAAAGATATTTTAAATTTAATACCAGGGACGAAATGATGATAGATACAGATAAATTTGTAAAAAAATTGAAAAAAGAAGGATATACGCACTTATGTGTAGTGCCGTGTAGTTTTGCTAAAAATTTAATAAATAGTTGTATTAATAATGAATCAATCGAATATATTGCATGTGCAAGTGAAGCGGTTGCTTGTAGTATAGCGGCTGGATTAAAGGTTGCTGGTAAAAAGCCTATTGTTATTATGCAAAGTTCTGGGCTTACAAATGCAGGTAGCTGTGTAACTTCGCTTTTAAAACCATATAATATTACTTTTCCAATTATTACAAGTTGGAGAACATATAAAGAGGGAGATAGCGAAATACAGCATAAACATTTAGCAACAGAATTACCAAAGTTAGTTGAAGCATATGGATATAATTATGAAATATTAGATCAAAATGATATAAACAAAGCAATATTTCAAATAAATAAGTCTGATAATTCTCATACAATAATAATATTAAAAAAAGATACTTTTTCAAAAGTAGAATTGAAAGATAAATTTAAAATCGATTTATCAAAATATCCTAAGCGAAGTGAATATTTAAAGTTTTTAAATGAAAAGTATAAAAACACTGAAACTATTTTTATAGGTACCACTGGTAATACTTCAAGAGAAATGTATACTTTTATGCCTGATACTAAAAATTTTTATATGGTTGGAAATATGGGAGGGGCTTTATCTATTGGAGTAGGAATGGCAAAAGCTGGTAAAAAAGTATTTGTTTTAGGTGGAGATGCTGAATTTGTAATGCATATGGGAGGATTAGCAACAGCTGGTAGATATAAAGAACTTGATTTAACTTATATTGTATTTGATAATGAATCAAATAAATCAACCGGAGGACAAGCAACTTATCAAGATCATTTAGATTATTTAGGAGTCGCTAAAAGTTGTGGATTGAATATAATTGATAAAACTATAACTTCAATAGATGAATTTAAAGAAGCTTTAAATAAGCTAAATAAGTTAAATTTTCTTTATGCAAAATGTAATTATGATGAAGTAACTCCACGACCACCAGTGGAAGTGGTAGCAAGAAATAAGGTGTAAATAATGAAAAGAATAATGGTAGATATGTCAGCAACAATTATACATCATGGTCATATTAGGCTTTTAAAAAAAGCAAAAGAGTATGGGAAAGTAATAGTAGGGCTTACTACTGATGAGGAAATATTGCAAAAAAAAGGGTATGAACCAGAACTTAATTTTGAACAAAGAAAAGAGATTTTAGAAGCTATTAAATATGTAGATGAAGTAGTTCCAACTCCTTGGCTTATAGATGAGAGTGTGTTAAAAAAATATAATATTGATTTGTTAGTTCACGGGCATGATAATTCTAATCCTATTGATGAAAAAAAGTTATTGATTTTTCCTAGAACAGAAGGTATTAGTAGCACAATTATTAGAGAAAAAGTTTTAAAAGCGTATGCTCAGAAAAAAAGTCAAAATATTTTATTAAATCCAGGACCTGCTACTACAACACCAACAGTGAAATTAGCACAAATTGTTGATGATATTTGTCCAAGAGAAAAAGAATTTGGTGAATTGATGGAATGGATAAGCAAAGAACTAACTACAATTGTAGCAAATAATGAAGAATATACAACTGTTCTTTTTGGAGGAAGTGGAACGGCAGTCGTTGAGAGTATGCTAACTTCTGTAGTGCCTTATGATAAAAAAGTTTTAATTATAAATAATGGAGCTTATGGAAAAAGAATGTGTCAAATAGCCAATAGATATAATTTAAATTACATAGAGTATAAGAGTTCTCCAATTGAACCAATTGATTTAAATAAATTAGAGCAAGTTATAGTAAATAATAAAAATATTTCTCATTTAGCAATTGTTCATAATGAAACTACAACAGGGCTACTTAATAATCTTAATGAAATTGGAAAATTAGCAAAAAAATATAATATTGAGTTAATTGTTGATGCAATGAGTTCATTTGCAGCAGTTCCTATTGATATGAAAAGACAAAATATCTCTTATCTTGCAGCAAGCAGTAATAAAAATATTCAAGGAATGGCTGGGGTTGGATTTGTTATAGCAAATAAAAATTCGCTTGAAAAATTAAAAGATATAAAACCTAGAACATTTTATCTAAGTTTATATGAGCAATATGAATATTTTACAAAGACTAAACAAATGCGATTTACTCCACCAGTTCAAACACTATATGCTTTAAAACAAGCAATTATTGAAGCAAAAGAAGAAGGAATAGATAATAGATATAAACGATATTCTAAGTCTTGGGAAACTTTAACAAATGGATTAAAAGAGTTAGGATTAAAATATTTAGTTGATGATAAGTATCATTCTAAAATTATCACTTCTATTTTTATACCAGATAAAGTTGATTTTAATCATATGCATGATTATTTTTATGAAAAAGGCTTTACTATTTATCCTGGTAAAGTAGAAGAATTTAACACCTTTAGAGTTGCTAATATAGGTGATATTGATTATAGAGATATTGAAAAGTTTTTAAAGTTGTTAAAGGAGTATTTAAACAAATGAGAATATTAACTATTTTTATAGATATGATAAGAGCGAATAGATTATCTACGTTTAATGATAATGTTAAAGTTGATACACCTTTAGATACTTTTTTAAAAAATTTAGGTGGAACAGCTTATACTAATTGTTTTACACCAGCTCCGGATACAGGTAGAGCTTTAGGAGTTTTTTTAACTGGAAAGAGGACATTTGAAAATGGTTGTGATTTAAGAGTTAAATATCCAAGATTTTTTTTAAAACAAAAGAATATTTTCAATATTTTAGAAAGAAATGGATATCATATAGATATATTTTTACATCAACATCATATTTTACCAGATTATTTATATAAGAATACTAATATGGCTTTAGATACAAAAATAGATGATTTTTGTAAGAATATTTTTCTTAAAAAGAAACATTTT
>CAZEOW010000081.1:0-4357 GCA_964514005.1 uncultured Nautiliales bacterium | reverse complement strand
TCTTCTAATTTTGAAACTACCTCTTTTGTAGTTTGGATACTTGTTCCGGTTGGAAGGTCTATTGTGATATTAAATGTATTTTTATTTGCCCCTGGTAACATTTTAAATAATACTACTTTTGTAGGCATAAGCATAATAGCACCTATTGTAAGTAAAACAAGAGAGAAAATAAAAGCACCTCTTTTTGCTCTACTTTCAATCATAGGTCTTAATAGTTTGTTAAATACTGCATAAGTTTTTGTCTTTTTAATATCAAAAGGCTCATGGTCGTGGTGATCTGGTAAAAACTTAACTGCGGCCCAAGGTGTAAATATATAAGCTACCACAAGTGAAGCAATCATCGCTACTGGCACATTAAATGGAATTGGTGCCATATAAGGTCCCATCATTCCACCAACAAAAAACATCGGAATAAATGCTAAAATAATAGCAAGAGTTGCTATATTTGTAGGGTTACCTATCTCATTTGTAGCATAAACAGCCGCGTGTTCTTTGCTTTTATCTCCCATAGAGAAATGTCTATGGATATTTTCAATTACAACTATCGCACTATCTACAAGAAGTCCTAATGATAAAATAAGAGCAAATAGTGTAATTCTATTGATAGTCTGACCTGCAAGCATACCTACAAATAAAGTTGCTGCCAAAATAAGTGGCACTGTAAATGATACAATTAAAGACTCTCTAAATCCAAGCATTACAATAAGTAAAATTACAATAATACCAATAGAGATAACTAAGTGAAATACAAGTTCATTTACAGCTTCATTTGCTTTATGTCCATCATTTCTAGTTACTACTACTTCTACATCTGCTGGTAATTGTTTTTTAAGTTCTTTAATTTTTTTAATAGCATCTTCTGCTACAAATACTGCATTTGTTCCTCTTTTTTTAGCGACATATACAGTTACTTGATTTAATTTCTCACCCTTAATAGTTGGATTTTCAAACGATTGTCCTGCTATAAAATATGTAAAATGTTTATCTTGATAATTTGCTGTATCAGTGATAATAGCAATATCTTTTAGATAAATTGGTCTTCCTTGATAATTTGCAACTAATAGATTTTTTACATCATCTAATGTTCTAATAAATCCATTATATTCAACTGGAATAGAAAATTTTCCATTTTCAAAATGTCCTAGTGGATAATCAACATTCCCTTTTTGAAGTGCATCTGCTACTTGTCCAAGAGATAGATGATAAGCAGATAATTTTTCTGGAGAAATTATTACATTAAATTGTCTTTTATGCCCACCTTTAATACCAACAACACTTACATTATTAACTTCTGCAAGAGGAGTTAATAATCTTTGAGCCATTCTATAAAGCTGTGCATCATTATATTTTTTTGATGCTAAAGCAAAAGTAAGGATTGGCACCTCATCAATATCAATAGGCTTAACTAATGGTTGCCATGCACCTTTTGGTAAAAGGTTCATATTTTGCATAACTCTATCATAAAGTTTTGTCATTGACTTTTCTTTATTTTGTCCTATTTCAAATACTACAGTTACTACCCCAACACTATTCATTGCCATACCATAAATATGATCAACATTTGTCATTTCATTTAGTTTTCTACTAAGTGGATCTACTATAATATTTTGAACCTCTTTAGCACTCGCACCTGGATATACTACTATTACATTTGCACTTGGAACATCAATTTGAGGATTTTCTTCTCTTGGAGTTAGCATTAGTGCTATTGCTCCAAATAAAAATAATACAAATGCAATAACCGGTGTTAGAGGATTTTTTAGAAAATCTCTTGCTAATTTTCCGGCAATATTAAGATTTAACTCTTCTTCAATCTTTTGTATTTCCTCTTGCTCTTTGGCAAGAAGCTCTTTTTCCTTTTTTAATTCTTCTTCTACTCTCATCACCTATCCTTAGTTTAAAGGTGTTCCATCTGTCATATCAGCTGGAGGTAATACTACTACTCTCTCACCACTATTAATTCCACTTACTGCAACTTCTTCTCCATTTTGAGAAATTACATTAACTGCTACAAATCTTGCTCTACCATTATCATCTACAAATACACCTACAATTCCACCTCTACTTGTAATTGCATCATAAGGGATTACAACTTCTGTCTTATTAGCTACATTGATATAAATTTTTGCATACATTCCTGGAAGTAATCCATCTTTTTCTTCTAGCGAAAATTTAACTAAATAAGAGTGAGTTGCTGGGTCTGCTGATGGGATTATGTTTGATACTTTTGCTTGGACTGTTTTATTTATAGCACCTACATAAACTTTTGCATCTTGGTCTTTGTGAATATCTTTTACATCACCCTCTTTTACAAAAGCTCTTGCTTGGATTGAATCTAAATCTGCTAATACTAATACTGGATGTCCAGGGATTGCCATCTCTGCTACTTTTGTAAGTTTTCTAACTACAACTCCATCAATTGGAGCTTTTACTTTTGCATATTTTTTCTGATCTAATGCTCTTTGAAGTGCGGCTTTTGCTTGATCTAACATAGCTTCTGCTAATTTTATTTGAGAAGCTCTCATATTTTTATTTAAAGTCATTTTATCAAAATCTCTTTTTGATACTGCACCTTTTTCATAAAGATTTTTAAATCTTTCATAGTCTTTTTGGGCATCTGCATAAGCAAGTTTTGCCATTAAAACTCCATTTTGTGCTTGCATTACACCTGCTTTTGCTTGGTTTATCATACTATAAATATCACTTGGATCAACTTCAAATAAAACATCTCCCTTATGAACTACATCACCTTCTTCTACATTCATTTTTTTGATATATCCCATAAGTCTTGTTGCTACCATTACTTGGTTTTTTGCATATATATCACCACTATATGTTTTTGTAATTTCTATCGTTTTTGTTTGTGCTGGTGCTAAATTATATGCAAAAGCACTTAATGCTGTTAGGGCTATTGTTAAAATCTTCTTCATTTTATTCTCCTTTTATTGAGCTACCAACTGCTAATTTTAATTCTGCTGCTGCTATTGCTTGGTCATATTTTGCTTTTATAAGCTCTGCATCTGCTTTTTGAACTTCTGCTTGTTTCATTAGTAAAATAGCAATATTTACAAGTCCATTTTTATACATCTCTTTGTATTGCTCAAGCACACTATGAGCTAAATCTCTGTTTTTTAATTTTACATCAATAATAGATGTTTTTGCTCTTAGATTAAGTAGTTTTTGCTCTACATCTACTTTGATACCATTTTGCATATGTGCATAATATAAAGCTGTTTGATTTGCTTGGATTTTTGATTTTGCAAGTTCTTGCTTTGTTCCCATATCAATAAAGTTATATGTAATATTTGCTGCAATTAAAAAATAATCTTTATCTGAACTAGCTGTTAATTTATTATCATTCCACCCATATTCAAGATGCACACCTGCTGTTGGGTATTTTATATTACTATCCATTTTTACTTTTTTTTGCATAGTTTTTACATTCTCAGCCATCCATTTTACATCATTTCTATTTTTTAATGCTTCTTCTTGAAGTTGTTTTAGGTCTGAATTAGGAGAAATAATAATTTTAAAATCTTTTACATCATCAATTTCATTATTTCCTGTTAAAAATCTTAAATAAGCTAATGCTAAATTATATTGATTTTTAGCTTCTATCATTTTAGCATCTACTTCACTATCTCTTGCCTCGGCACTTAATACATCACTTTTTACTATCATTCCTTGAGAATATAGATTTTTTGTCATTTCTATAAAAGATGTAGTTGTTTGTTTTGCTGATTCTAGTGCTTTTATGAAATATTTTGCGGCTACTGCTCCATTGTATGCTTTTAATACTTCAATTGCTAATGTTTTTTTGTCTCTATTGAATTTAAACTCTTTTGCTTTTATTTGAAGTTTTGCTATCTCTTTTGCATATTTTATCTTATACCCTGTAAAAAGTGGCACTTCATATACAAGTTTTGTCTTGAAGTTTGTTCTAGAAGATGGATTATTTAAAGCTTTAGGTATAACTCCACCAACTTGTGTTCCTGCTGGTGGAATAACTGTAAATCCAAAATCCCCCATACTTGCTTCTCTACTCTCAAGCTTATTTCCAAATACATATAAAGGATTATTTGTATTTGTTATATCTTCTGAGATAAAAAATTTACCCCAATCATAACTTTTTGCTTTTTTTAAATCCTCTTTTGCAAGTTCAATATTTAATTTTTTTGCTTTTAATTCTTTATTATTAGCAAATGTCTCTTTTAGTGCTTCATCAAATGTGATGGTTGAAGCAAACATCATAAGAGGTGCTAATCCTAATAATAGTCTCTTCATCTAGACTCCTCTCCTTAGAATTTTTTTTAATTTGCAATTATATCATAAAAATAATACAAAACTACTCTTTTAT
>CAZEOW010000080.1:0-4366 GCA_964514005.1 uncultured Nautiliales bacterium | reverse complement strand
TGTCCTATGAGTAAAGAGACAGACTATAAAAAAGCGGCTGTTAAAATTTATAAAGCGTAAGGAATTTAATGGATAACAAAAGGCGTTCATTTTTAGTAAACTTTATCCAAGCAGGTGCGGCAGCTGCTGCTGCCGGCACAATTGTCGGAGGTTTTGCTGAAGAAAATAGAAATAAAGCACTAACACTAAGACCGCCCGGTGCATTAGATGAAGAAGAGTTTTTAAAAACATGCATAAGATGCGGCCTTTGTGTAGAAGCTTGTAAAAATAGAGATAATAAAGTAATTATTGATGGAGAAGAAATTGTTACGTTAAAACTAGCAGCACCGGGTGATAGTGCACCTATTGGCACACCGTTTTTTATTGCAAGAGAGGGGCCTTGCTTTATGTGCGATGACATACCTTGTATGTATGTATGCCCTACAGGAGCACTAACTCCTAAAAAGTGCCAAAATGAAAAAGGCGAAGTTGCAATAGATTATGCAAAAATGGGTGTTGCGGTAATTGATCCAAGTAGCTGTATTGCATTTTGGGGACTTCAATGCACGGCATGCTATAGAGCTTGTCCTGAGCTTGATAAAGCTATTACAATTGAATGGAAAAAAAATGAAAGAACAGGTAAGCATGCTTATAGAATCCCCGTAATTCATGAAGATGCTTGCACGGGTTGTGGAATGTGTGAGCAAGCATGTGTAACTGAAATTTCGGCTATTAAAATATTCCCGCGTGAAGTTGCATTAGGAAAAGCTGGTGATAGATATGTAAAAGGCTGGGATGAAAAAGATCAGCAAAGAATCAAAAATGCATCAACTAACACTAAAACCATAACAGGTAGAAGTAAAAAAAGTGCTATTGATAACTTAAATGAAGGTATAAAATGGGATCAATAATTAAAAATAAATACCTAATCCTAAGAAGAATATCCCAGCTTACAATTTTATTTTTATATTTTACAGCTAATGCATACGGATGGAAAATAGTAGTTGGAACGCTTAGCTTTTCAAAATTATTTAACGTAATTCCGCTTGCTGATCCTTATGCGGTATTGCAAATGATTTTTGCGGGTGCTTTAATTAGCAGTGATTTAATATTAGGAGTTTTAATTGTATTGTTTATATACGGACTAATAGGCGGTAGGGCATATTGTAGCTGGGTGTGTCCGGTTAATATGATAACTGATCTTGCAGCATGGGTTAGAAGAAAAACCGGTCATAATAAAGAAAATTTAATGAGTGCGAGTAAAGTTAGAAACTTTAGATACGCATTTTTGCTGATATTATTGCTTGCTTCTACTTTTATAGGAGCAGCGGCATTTGAATTTATAAGTCCAATTGGTATTTTTACAAGAGGTGTAGCTTTTTCTGTAGGCTTTGGATGGGTATGGCTAATAACTATATTTTTATTTGATGCGTTTGTATTAAAAAACGGATGGTGTGGGCATATCTGTCCTGTAGGTGCTATGTATAGCATTATAGGTGCTAAAAGTGCTATTAGAGTTTATCACAATAAAGAAAACTGCACAAATTGCGGTGAGTGTTTAAAAATATGTCCTGAAAGTCACGTTTTAGCACCTGTAATTAATAAAAAAAGCGATTTTATAACCGGAATTGAGTGCACAAATTGCGGTAGATGTATTGAAGTGTGTAATGATAACGCACTTAAATTTTCAATAAGAAATATTATTAACAACTCAAAAGGAGAGAGCAATGAAAAAATTACTAATTAGTTCTGCGCTAATTGCGGGATTTTTATTCGCAGGATGTCAACAAACAACCACTGCAACAAGCAAACCAACTGAGCTAACTTACATTAGAAACGCAAGCTTAAATGCTGATTCTCAAAATTTACCAAGTTTAAAACTAAATACAGCTCAGCCTATACCTGGTCAAGTAAAAGCACAAGAAAAGTCATTCGTAACAGCACCTCCAATGATTCCTCATAGTGTAGAGGGAATGGTTCCTATTACAAAAGCTAACAATATGTGTTTAAATTGTCATATGCCTGCAAACGCAAAAGGTATGAAAGTTACAGCTATTCCTGAAAGTCACTTTGTAGATAATTTTGCAAATGGTAAAAAATCATCTAAATTAGCTGGAAGTAGATTTAACTGTACACTTTGCCACGCACCTCAAGCAATGGTTGATCCAGTAATTGAGAATAAATTTAATTCATTAAGAAAATAATGGATAGACGTTCATTTTTTAGGAGAGTTAAAAGCTCTCCTTTTAAAAATTTTATTTATCCTCCATACTTTGATAAAAAAGAAGATTTTTTAAAGTGTATAGAGTGTGAGAGTAAAGATTGTTTGATTGCATGCGAAGAGCAAATTATTGAAATAAAAGATTATCCTACCTTAAATTTTCAAAAAAGCGGATGTTCTTTTTGTGATGAATGTGCAAAAGCGTGTAAAAATGGAGTGCTTTTAGTAGAAAATAAAAAAGAAAAAATTAATGCCGAAATGATAATAAATCCTAAAAAATGCATCGCATGGAATCAAACAATCTGCTTTTTGTGTCAAGATATATGTGAAGAAAATGCTATAATATATAAGGGGATGTTTAATCCTGTGGTTGATCTTGAAAAATGCACGGGTTGTGGGTTTTGTATAGGTGTTTGTCCTACAAAAGCAATTGAAATAAAAGCACTTTAGGAGTAAAAATGAAAAAGGCTATTTTTTTATTGTTATCAGTAGTTTTGTTTGCCGCTCAAATGAAAAAAATTACTCTAAACGGTTATATATCAAAAATAACCTATAACAACAAATATCTAATAGCCGCACTTGAGAGCGGAGAAGTTGTAATTAAAGATTTTAATTCATTAAAAGATATCGATAAAATAACTCTTCCTAAAATTCACGATTTTATGGGTGATATTATCTCAATGCCTGTGTATTCGCTTGATATTAGTGATGATAATAAAAATTTACTGATTTTAGCAGAAGGTGAAAATGCAAAAAGAGAATTTTTTATCTACAACTTTAAAACAAAAAAACTAACTCACATATTTACAACAAAAGACACTCTAATGAAAGCATCCTTTCTAGGTAATGATAAAGTGTTTTTTGCTTTGCTTAGTGATGAGGCTATGCTTTATGATTTAAAAACAAAAAAATCTATTTACAAAACACAAATAGGAAATTATGTATTTTCAACTTATGCAATAGATAAAAAAAGAAAATTAGCCGTTTTTGGAGATGAAAGCGGTGCATTAAAACTTATAAATTTAAAAAACGGAAAAAAAATAAGAGAAATTAAAGGATTTAATAAAGATAAAACAATAAGTGCTGATTTGCACAAAGATTTAGTAATAAACGGCAGTGCTGATATGAGAATTGGAATATATTCTCTAAACGGTGCTTTAAAAACATCTCTTAAAGTTAAATTTTTACCATACGGCACTACACTCTCACCGGATAACACAAAATTTGCTACTCAATATGATGAAAAAAACAATATCGCAATTTATTCAATCTATGGAAAATTAATAGATAAACTAAAAGCTCACACAATGGCTCTAAATGGTATTAAATTTTTAGATAATAATACTATAATAAGCTATTCACCGGCTGAAATTATAATATGGAAATTAAAATAAAGGAGTAATATGAACATCTCAAGCATAATAGTTAAAGTAAAACCGGAAAATTACGATGCCGTGTGGCTTAATTTACAAGAATGTGAATTTTGCGACGTGCATTTTGGAGAAAAAGAAAAGGGAGTAATAATTATTACAATTGAGGGTGAAACAGTAGAAGAAGAGATAGAAAAATTAAATAAAATTGAGCAAATGCCAATGATTATAAGTGCGGATATGCATATGAGCTATTGTGAAGAAGAGCTTGATAAATTAAGAGAAAACATCGATATGAACTCTACTATAAAAGAGCTTAATACCGATAAAAAAGCTGAAGAGATAAATTATGGAGGTAATTTAAAAGGGAAATATTAGTTTTTCCATTAATTTTAATTAAAAAGTATTCGCAAATCCTTTTTAAGTTAAAACAATAAAATTAGGTAAAAATGAGGAAGAGATAAGGAAAAGATGAGAAAGAGATTTGTTTTTTTAACCTTTTTTTCCTCTTCTTTCCCTTCTCTTTCCCTTTTTTTATCGCACACTTTTATAGTGCCAGACACTTCATAAAAAATATGTTATAATATTGCAATTGCATTATATAATACCAATCAGAAAAACAATATTACTTGTTATTATGTATGCTTTTTGTCCTTTGCTAGAAAGGTTGAAGGATAAAGGTAGAAGGTTGAAGGAAAATGTTAATTTTATAAATCTGTTTGGTATAATTTTAAAACTATAAAGGAATTAAATGAAAAAAGTTAAAATAGTTGCAACGTTAGGACCATCATCTAAC
>CAZEOW010000079.1:0-4432 GCA_964514005.1 uncultured Nautiliales bacterium | reverse complement strand
GATAGGTATATACACTTTTTTAATAAGCTCTTCATACTCTTCTTTTACATTGCTATCAATTGTTATACCGCCACCACTTTTGTATATTAAATTTTTATCTTTTTCTATATATCTTATAATTACAGCACTATCTAAAAAAGTTTTTTCATCAGTTATTCCAAAAATACCTGTGTAAAAACCTCTATTGTAGTTTTCTACTCTTTTAATAATTTCTATAGTTTTTTTCTTAGGAGTACCGCTTATAGAGCCTGCCGGAAGCAATTGCAGGATCATTTCAAGCCAATTTTTTTGCCAATTATCAATAGTTGCTTCTATTTCGCTACTAACTTGAAGCAACTCTTTATCTCCTGCTTTTATTTTATCTATAAATCTGAATTTATTTACTTTTATTTTTTTGCCTATTATTCCTAAATCATTTCTTAATAGGTCAACTACCATAGTATGTTCTGCCATCTCTTTTTGATTATTTAAAATTTTTTCTTTTGCATTTTGAATAGAAGCATCAATTGTACCTTTCATTGGATATGTATAAATTTTGTTATTTTGAATTTTTACAAATCTTTCAGGAGAAAAACATACAAATTTGTCTTTAAAATATAGTTTAAAAGGAGCAATTGAATGGTTAAAAATATCTATTAAAGAGTAGTTTGTTTCTATTTTTGTTGGAAAAGTTAAATTTAAAAGGTATGTGTTTCCTTTTTTTATTTCATTTATAACTTCATTAAAAGCTTTTTGATATCTATTAAAGCTAATTGGGTATTTTTTTAAAAAAAGATTTTTTTTTGGAGTTTTTGGAGGTAGTTTAGCAATAGAAGGAAAAGAAAAATAGATATCTTTTAAGTTATTTATATTTTTTACATAAATATTTTTATCAAAATCTATTAAAAAAAATTTCATTTTGCTAAAAGATATTTTAAAATTCCCATTCTTACAGCTACACCGTTTCTTACTTGCTCAAGAACTAAACATCTTTTATCTCTCATTACATCATCATCTAAATCTATATTTCTATGAACTGGACCTGGATGCATAATATAGATATCTTTATCTTTTATTAAATCTTTTGTAATTTTAAAATTTTGTGCATAATCTTTTAAAGAAGCAAATGTCGGACTTTTGTGTCTTTCTGTTTGAGTTCTTAAGCTAATTATTGCATCTGCTACTTCAATTGCTTCTTTTAATGAGTGAGTTGTGTATAGATTTGTTTTTGGCAAAAATTGTGGAGGACCTACTAAAATAACTTTTGCTTTAAATCTTGTAAATAATTCTATATCACTATTAGCTACACGACTATTTCTAATATCTCCGACAATAGCTATTGTTTTGTTTTCTAGAGTTTCAAATTTACTTAAGAGTGTAAATAGGTCTAATAGACCTTGAGTAGGATGTTGGTGGGCTCCATCACCTGCATTTATTATAGATGAGTTTACATACTTAGATAAAATTTTAGGAACTCCAGCACGATGATGTCTTACAACTATTGCATCTGGGTTCATTGCATCAAGGTTTGCAGCTGTATCAAAAAGAGTTTCTCCTTTAGCAGTAGAGCTTTTTGCTACATCTAAATTAACTACATCTGCTCCAAGTCTAAGAGCAGCTATTTCAAAACTACTTCTTGTTCTGGTTGAGTTTTCAAAGAAGATATTAATTATTAATTTTCCTTTTAGATCTTCTCTTTTTTTATTATCTAAATACTCTTTTGCATATGAGAATATTTGTAATATTTCATTTTTATTTAAGTCTTTAGTATGAGTTAAATGCTTTGACATTTATTCCCTTTTTTGTATAATTTTACTATATTTTAAAAAAAAGGAGAAAAAATGGAATTTGGAACAATTCTAGCGGCTTCATTTATTACAACATTTGCATTTATATTTTTAGTATATTACTTCATGTTTCAAGCTGGTAGTGAAGCTTAATTTTTAAGTTTTAAATATACCCTAAGAGGGGGAGGGTGTCCCTCTATTGTTTTAGTTTCATCTTTATTTAAAAAATTATTTAAACTCTCTCCATCTATCCATTCGGTTTTTCTTTGTTCATCAGTTTTTGTATACTTTTTGCCTAAAAATTCTATTTCTTTAAATTTTGCTTTTTCTATCCAATTATATAGAGTTTTTAAAGTAGGAATAAAATATACATTTTTCATTTTTTGATATCTAATAGGACTTAGGGCAATCTCTTCTTCTCCTTCTATAATTAAAGTATCTAAAATTACTTCTGAATTTGGATTTAATCCTTGTTTTAATTCTTTTAACATAGTAATAGGGTCTGGTCTGTGATATAAAACTCCCATACAAAATATAGTATCAAACCCTTTATTGTATAAAGGGATATGTTCTACTCCTAAAAGCTTATATTCGATTTTACTTTTTATAAATTTGTTAATAAATTCAAATTGCAAATTAAAAAGAGCACTTGGGTCAAATCCTGTTATGCTTTTTGGATTCATTTCAAGCATTCTAAACATATAATACCCATTATTACATCCTACATCTAATACATCTTTATTTTCTAAGTTTAGATGAGGTTTTATTATATTCCATTTTATAAAACTTCTCCATTCACTATCTATAAAAAGTTCATTTATTTTAAAAGGACCTTTTCTCCATGGTTTTAGCATTTTAGCTATTTTTTCTATTTGAGGTTCTTTATCCTTAGAAATTGATATTTGTATAATATCTTCTATTTTATAAGAAGAATCTTTTATTTTTAATTTATCAAGCTCTTGTTTTATAGGTTTTATATTTTTCCATTCAAACCATTTTTCTCTCTCTTTTAATATCTTATCAATCATTACTTCTCCTAATTACAATTAAGGCATAAATTTTTCTTTTTCTTTTTAAAATTACAAATGTTGTTTTCACACTCTTTATGATAAACTCCATAATAATCGTAATATTCTTTACATTCTGGGTAATAGTTTAGAGAAATTCCTTTTTTATTTACACAACCTGTTAAAAAAAGTGCTAATATAATAAAAAATTTCATTAAAAGCCTTTTTGAAATTATACAACATAGGAGAGTAAATGAAAAAAAGAGTAATAGAACTTTTTAGAGAAATTACTAAAATTCCTCATTGTAGTGGAAAAACAGAAAAGTTAAAAGATTTTATCATTAATTTTTCTAAAAATTATGCAGAAGTAAACGTTGATAAAAGTGGAAATATTTTATTAAAAAAAGGAGAACCAAAAATATGTTTTCAAGCTCATTATGATATGGTGTGTGTTGGAAATAGTGAAATAGAAATAATAGAAAAAGATGGATGGTTAATGGCTAAAGATTCTTCTTTAGGTGCAGATAATGGAATTGGTGTTGCAATAATTTTAGCTTTAATTCAAAAGTATAATAATATAGAAGCCCTTCTTACTAATGATGAAGAGATTGGTCTTGTTGGGGCTTTTAACTTAGATTTACAAATAGATTCTAAATACCTTTTAAACCTTGATAGTGAAGATGAAAATATTTATATAGGGTGTGCAGGAGGTGTTGATGCAAAAATCAACTATCCTATAAAAAAAATAAAAAAGAAAGGATTTTTAGCAGATATTAGCATCACTAATTTGCCGGGTGGTCATAGTGGAGTTGATATAGATAAAAATATTCCAAATGCAATAAAAGAGATAATAAAAAATTTAAATGAAGTAGCTGAATTAAGAGGAGGAGAAAGAAGAAACTCTATTGCTTCTAATGCTAGGGCAAAAATATTTTTTGAAAATGTAAATGCAAAAGAAGTAGAAGTGTTTAGTAGAGATTATATAGAGTTTTTAGATAAATTACCTCATGGAGTAATGGAATTTGATTTTGAATTTGGAGTAGTTAGTAAATCTATTAATCTTGCAATAGTAAATAATGAAGAGATTATTTTATCTTTAAGGGCTAATTCTAATGAGAAATTGCAAGAGTTAAAAGAGTATTTATTAAGTTTTGGTGATTTTAAGTTTGAAGGAGAATACCCTGCTTGGAAGCCAGAAATAAATGAACTTGCAAGAATTTTAAAGGAGTTATTAAATAAAGATTATAAAGTAATTCATGCGGGGCTTGAATGTGCTGTGTTAAAAAATAAATTTTCAGATGTTAAAATGGCTTCTATTGGTCCTATTATAGAAAATCCACATTCAATAAGAGAAAGAGTAAATTTAAAAAGTGTAGAAAAAATTGTTGAGGTAATTATTAAGCTTTTAGAAAGGATAGAAAATGGAGAAATTAATTGAAGGTGTAATTGAGTTTAAAAAGAATGATTTTAAAGAAAATAAAGAGTTTTTTAGATCTTAAAGATTCTCAAAAGCCTCATACTTTTTATATAGGTTGTAGTGATAGTAGGGTAGTTCCAAATTTAATAACAAAAACTATGCCAGGAGAAATTTTTAAAAAACATGTTTTTTAATTCATTAGAAGAATTAGAAAGTAAAGTTACTGAAATATTATTTTCATA
>CAZEOW010000078.1:0-4451 GCA_964514005.1 uncultured Nautiliales bacterium | reverse complement strand
AAATTTATATAAAAGTTGTGCATTTTTAATTCTATTTATTTTTATTAAAACAAAAAATTTATTGTCCATATTTTTTAGTTTTTCTATTTTATAATCGTAAAATACTATATTTTTTATTTGGGTTTTAATATTTTGAGAAAAATTTTTATAAAAAGATGATGAAGAGTTTGTTGTAGAAAGAGATTTTTCTATTTGAGTATTAGAAGAGATATCTATTTTTAGTTTAGATGCTAAAAAGCTAAGAGCTTTATTGATAGTCTCTTTTTTGCTCTTTCCCATTGCACTTGCATATAAAAAAGAATTATTATCTTTTGGTGGATTAAGA
Source organism: uncultured Nautiliales bacterium (assembly GCA_964514005.1). Lineage (GTDB taxonomy): Bacteria > Campylobacterota > Campylobacteria > Campylobacterales > Nautiliaceae > CAZEOW01. The sequence continues at coordinate 4,126 of CAZEOW010000078.1, read as the reverse complement.
TACCATTTTGGAAAAGTAGCACATCCTGTAAGCAGTAAAAATAAAAATAATAAAACTCTCATCTATTCTCCTATTATAAAATCCCAAAAGCTCTTTTCTTTATAGACTTTTACATAATCTCCTAATTTTATTTTTTGTGAAATTTTATTTATTAAAATCCAGCTATATTTTTGAGTAACTATATTTATTTCGCCTTCTCCTATTTTTATCTCTTTTATTTCTTCTTGGAAAGGATTTTTTATTTTTTCTTTTGTATAAATATAAACTTTCATTCCTTCTTTTATTCCATCATTTAAAGTTAAAGTAGTTTTTGCTATTAGTTTATTATCTTTTTTTCTAACTTCATAAATATATCCTTTTGGAGCAAAGATATTAAAAAAATATCTTTTTAAAGAGATATTTAAAATAGCTTTTTTTAATAGAGTATCTTTTAGATCTTGGTAAATTTTACTTGTTGAATATTCGCAATTATAAAAATTTTTTGTAGAGTAGATATTTAAATTTGGTAGTTGTAAAACTTTTATATCTTCTTTTACACAAGCTCTATAAGAGTAATAAGATGGAATATAATGAATTTTTCCTTTTTTATCTTTCCAATAGATTGGTGGATGATATTTATAAGAATATGTTGTATCTAAAATAGAAGCATTTATTAAAAAGTCTGCTTGATTTAGATTAATGTTATCTACTAAAGACTTTTGATAAAGTGTTATCTCTTTTTTTAAAGAAAGTGGCTTTCTTGTAAGTAAAACTATATTTTTTAAAGATAGTTGGGTTTGTAAGTGATTTTTTAAAAGAGAAGATAGATATTTTTCTTGAGTTAAGTTAGATATTTTATAAATTAGTATTTGAGGTTTTGATATTTTTTTAGGGGCAAATTGTGATTTTTGAATAGGAATTTTTGTAAACTCTTTAGGATTTATTTTAGTAGCACAACCGCTAAAAAGTATTGCTAAAAATATTAAATACTTTAACACTGAATATCCTCTTTACTTAAGATTTTAAGCTCATTACAGCTAAATCCTGCTTTTAATCTTGCTTTTACATTTAAATCTTTTTTCTTCCAATCTTTAAAAAAGTTATCTACTATATCAAAATATGTTTTTAGTGGGTCCAAATTTTGTCTTTTGCATTCAAATTTAAACCATTTATCTCCCTTTTGCACATGAGGTATTTCTTCTTTTAGTATAATTTTTAAAGCTTCTATTACTTCTTTTGCAAATTCATCATCTGTTTTTTGAAGTTTTTTTATTATTTTTTCATTAGCATCAAGCCCGTTTGCTTCATACCATCTTGGAATTATTGCCATTCTACTTAAAAGGTCATTTGTTTTTTGACTTGCTTCAAATAATGAATCGTGCACAGGGAAATCTCCATATTTATAGCCTGTTTTTTCAAGTAAGCTATTTATCATTTTAAAATGTCTAATCTCATCTTCTGCTACAATCATCCAATCTTTATAATACTCTTTTGGCATATTTCTAAATCTATAACAAGCATCAAGTGCTAAATCTATTGCACTATACTCTATATGCACTATAGCATGCAAAAGTATTGCTTTTTTCTTTTTTGTTTCAAATCCTCTTCTTCGTAGAACTTTAGATGGTGGGACTATTTTACAAAATTTTGCATAGCTTGGATTAGTAAATTTTATAGGTAATTTAGAGCTTTTAAAAGAAAAATTATCTAAATTTTCAAAAACTTGGTAAAAAAGTTCAAATTTTTTGTTAATATCTGAGCAGAGAATAATCTCTTTTAATTTTTCAAAAAACATTGAAAAACCTTTTTTTAAAATTTTATCAAAAAGGCTCTTTATGTTGGTAGATAGTTTTAATAGAAAAATAGATTATATAAGAGTTTCAGTTACTAGTAGATGTAATTTTAGATGTATTTATTGTATGCCAAATACTCCTTTTGATTGGGACCCAAGAGAGAATATTTTATCGTATGAAGAGATGTTTGAGTTTTTAAAACTTGCTATTGATGAAGGAGTAAAAAAGATTAGATTAACAGGGGGTGAGCCTCTAATAAGAAAGGATATAGATAAATTTGTTAAAATGCTTTATTCTTATAAACCCTCTTTAGATTTAGCCCTTACTACTAATGGTTATTATTTATCTGAATATGCTAAAAAATTAAAAGAAGCAGGATTAAAAAGAGTTAATATATCTCTTGATTCTTTAAAAGAGGATGTAGCACATAAAATTGCTCAAAAAGATGTTTTAAAAAAAGTATTAAGTGGAATTGATGAAGCTATTAAAGTTGGATTAAAAGTAAAATTAAATAGCGTAATTATGAAAGGAATTAATGATAATGAGATTTTAGATTTGCTCTCTTTTGCTAAAGAAAAAGGGGTAATTATAAGATTTATAGAGTTTATGGAAAATGAAAAAGCTTATCCAAATATTAAAAGAGTTTCTGCTGATGAGATTTTAAAAACTATTTCTACAAAATACGATTTTATTGAACTTGAAAAAGATAATAGTGCAAGTAGATATTTTAAAATTGATAATTATATATTTGGTATAATAGAACCTCACAATGAAGACTTTTGTAAAAGCTGTAATAGAATAAGACTGACTGCTGAGGGCTTTTTAATTCCTTGTCTATTTTTTACTCAAAGTTATTCAATTAAAGAGGCTATTAGAAAAAAAGATATTAAAAAAGCGGCTTTAATTTTAAAAGATGTAGTTAAAAATAAACCAGAAAAAAATGATTGGGTAGAAGAGAAAGTTTCAAGTAGGGCATTTTATGAGACGGGAGGATAGTTTGATTAATGCAGCAAAAGCTATAAAAGAAGCAAAATATTTAATTATTACAGCTGGTGCTGGAATGGGAGTTGATAGTGGTTTGCCAGATTTTAGAGGAGATGAAGGATTTTGGAGGGCTTATCCTATTGCTAAAAAACTTGGATTAAATTTTCAAGCTTTAGCAAATCCTAAATGGTTTGATATTAATCCTAAGCTTGCATGGGCATTTTATGGTCATAGATTAAATTTATACAGAAACACTACTCCTCATGAAGGATTTAAAATATTGCTTGATTTACCTCAAGATAAATTTGTAATTACTTCAAATGTTGATGGACAATTTCAAAAAGCTGGTTTTAGCGAATTAAGAGTTGTAGAAGTTCACGGAAGTATTCATTATCTTCAATGCAGTGAACCTTGTAAACAAGAGATTTGGGAAAACAAAGAGGAAATAGAAGTAGATATAGATAAATTTGAAGCTAAAAATTTTCCAAAATGTAAATTTTGTTCTAAAATAGCAAGACCTAATATTTTAATGTTTAGTGATTTTTCTTTTGTAGAAAAAAGAGTTGAATTGCAATTTGCAAGGCTTGAGTATTGGCTCTCTCAAATTGATGCAAAAGTAGCTATTATAGAAATAGGAGCCGGCAAAGCTGTGCCTACTATTAGGCATATTAGTGAAAGTTTAAAAAGAAAGCTTAATGCAACTTTAATTAGAATAAATCCAAGTGAAGCTGAGGGAGCAGATATTCCTATTTATAAAGGAGCTTTAGAAGCTTTAAAGGAATTAAAAAGGTTTATTCGATGAGGTATTTAATTTTTTTATTCTCTTTTTTATTTGCATTTGATGCAAATAGAGTTTATGTTTGTAAAGCTACTAAGTTTGAAATTTTAAAAAACAATAACTTTTATTATCTTGATAAGACTGAAAAATTAAAAAATCTTTTAAAAAATAGATATCAAGTAAATGTTAAATTTTTTAAAAATTATATGCTGCTTTCTAATTTAAAGCTTTTGTATAAAGGAATTACTCCATCAAATTTGAGTATTTATGAAAACAGATTTTTTAAAGTTTATGTAAATCATAAAAAACTTTCTTTTGTAATAGTTCAAAATAATTATAGGATTTTTTACAAATGCCATTAATTTTTGTATATGGTAGCTTAAAAAGAGATAAAAGATTGCATTTTTATCTTAAAGAGGCAACTTTTTTAGATGAAGTAATTACTTGTGAAAAATTTACAATGATTTTAAGCAAATCAAAATGGTATCCATATTTATTGAAAGATAAAAGAGTAAGAATAAAAGGAGAACTTTATAAAATAGACTTTAAAACTTTAAAAAAACTTGATAGATTAGAAGAAGTTCCTTTTTAT
>CAZEOW010000077.1:0-4453 GCA_964514005.1 uncultured Nautiliales bacterium | reverse complement strand
AGTAGTTTTATTGAAATGTTTGTAGGAGTTGGGGCTGCAAGAGTTAGAGATCTTTTTAATCAAGCAAAAAAAGAAGCTCCAAGTATTATATTTATTGATGAAATCGATGCAATTGGAAAAAGTAGAGCTGCAGGTGGACCTGTTGGAGGAAATGATGAAAGAGAACAAACTCTTAATCAATTATTAGCTGAAATGGATGGGTTTGATAGTAATGAACCTGTTATTGTATTAGCAGCTACAAATAGACCTGAAGTTCTAGACCCTGCTCTTCTTAGACCGGGAAGATTTGACAGACAGGTTCTTGTTGATAAGCCGGATTTTGAAGGAAGAGTTGAAATTTTAAAAGTTCACATTAAAAAAATTAAAATTGCAGATAATGTAAATTTAGAAGAGATTGCAAAAATGACAGCTGGACTTGCTGGAGCTGATTTGGCAAATATTGTAAATGAAGCAGCTTTACTTGCAGGTAGAAAAAATAAAAAAGCAGTAACTCAAGAAGATTTTGTAGAAGCAGTTGAGAGACAAATTGCTGGACTTGAAAAAAGAAGTAGAAGATTAAATGAAAAAGATAAAAAAATAGTAGCTTATCATGAAAGTGGACACGCAGTAATAGCTGAGGTTACTCCAGAGGCTAGAAAAGTAAAAAAAGTTTCAATTGTTCCTCGTGGACTTGCTGCACTTGGATATACTCTTAATTTACCAGAAGAGGATAAATATTTAATGCAAAAAGAAGAACTTATTGCAGAAATTGATACCCTACTTGGAGGAAGAGCAGCAGAAGAGATTTTTATTGGCAAAATTTCAACGGGTGCAGGAAATGATCTTGAAAGAGCTACAGATATTGTAAAATCAATGGTAATGATTTATGGAATGAGTGAAGTTGCAGGACTTATGGTGCTTGAGAAACAAACTAACAGATTTTTAGGAGGTTTTTCTCAATCAAAAGAGTATTCAGAAAAATTTCAAGAAGAAATTGATATTTACATAAAAAGCTTTTTAGAAGAGAGATATAAACATGTAAAAAATCTTTTGAGAAAATATACTCCAGTTATTGAAAAAATGGTAGAAGAGCTTTTTGAGAAAGAAGTAATTGAAGGCGAAAAAGTAAGAAAATTAATTAAAGAATTTGAAGGAAAAGAGGATGAAAACGGAAATAATTCTTAAAGAAGGCTATCCTTTTATAATAAGTAGTGGAAGTCTATTTTTACTATCTTTAATTTTTCATTTTAATAGCTTTTTACAATTAATTCTTTTTTTAATTTTTGCTTTTTTTATATATTTTTTTAGAAATCCAGAAAGAATTCCAGAAAATGAAAAAGCAATTATATCTCCAAGTGATGGAAATGTTATAGAAATTGTAAAAACTAAAGCTCCTATTATTAATGAAGAGATGATAAAAATTTCTATTAGGCTCTCTTTATTTGATGTGCATATTCAAAGAGCTCCTATTAAAAGTAAAATTAGTTCAAGAGAGTATATTCATGGAACATTTTTATCTTTAAATTCTGAAAAAGCAAGTGAACTAAATGAACAAAATAGAGTTTTATTTGAAAATGAGAAAACAAAAATTGTTGTAAATCAGATTGCTGGATTTTTAACAAGAAGAATTGTTATGTTTAAAGATCTAGGAGATATTAAATTGGCTCAAAGATATGGAATGATTATGTTTGGTTCGCAAGTAGATATATATGTACCAACTAATACAGAAATAAAAGTAACAGAATTTGAGAAATTAAAAGCAGGTGAAAGTATTATAGGATATTTGTATGAAGATTAAATTAGCATATTTATTACCTAACTTTTTTACTTCTCTTAGTGCTTTTTTTGGTGTAATGAGTATTATTGCTTCATCTCAAGGAAAATTTGAAAAAGCTTTTATATATATTGTTTTATCTTTAGTAGCTGATGGGCTTGATGGAAGAGTAGCAAGACTTACTAATACTACTTCTCAATTTGGGCTTGAATTTGATTCTTTAGCTGATATTGTAGCTTTTGGAGTGGCTCCTGCTATGATGCTGTTTTTTGCCATTGGTGAAGAGTATGGAAGATTTGGAGCTCTTGTGAGTGGAGTTTTTGTTGTCTTTGGAGCAATAAGGCTTGCAAGATTTAATGTAACTACTATGGAAAATGACCCAAGATATTTTATAGGATTACCTATTCCTACTGCAGCAGTTGTACTTGCTAGTTGGGTTATGTTAGAAGTAGAATATGGAATATTTAAGACAGCTATATTAATAGGAGCTCTTTTATTGGCTTTTTTAATGGTAAGCAACTTTAGATATCCAAGTTTTAAAAAAATGGATATTAATAGAAATATAGCTATAAAAACTTTAATTGTACTTATTATTGTAGCTTCTTTAATCTATCTATATCCAATAAAAGCAATTGCTTTTATTTTAACTGGATATACTTTTTATGGAATATTTAGAGCAATAAAAAATTATATTAAATTAGCTAAAGGATAATTTTTTTCCATTGACAAAAAATTTAATTTAAAGTATAATAGAGTAAATTAAAAAGGAGAACTTTATGGATATGGTTAAAATTTTTGATACAACTTTAAGAGATGGAGAACAAAGTCCGGGTGCAAGTATGACAATTGAAGAAAAAATTAAAGTAGCAAAACAGCTTGAAAAATTAAGAGTTGATATTATTGAAGCCGGTTTTGCCGCTGCAAGTCCGGGAGATTTTGAAGCGATAAACAATATTGCTAAGGAAGTGAGTGAAAGCACGATATGCTCGCTTGCTAGAGCAGTGGAAAAAGATATAAAAGCAGCTGCACTAGCTATTGCACCAGCTCCTTTAACAAGAATTCATACCTTTATTGCCACAAGCCCAATTCATATGGAATATAAACTTAGAATGAAGCCAGATGAAGTAATAAAAAGAGCAGTAGATGCAGTAAAATATGCAAAAACTTTTGTTGATGATGTAGAATTTAGCTGTGAAGATGCCGGCAGAAGTGAAATGAGCTTTTTAAAAGAAATAATTTCAGCCGTAATAGAAGCTGGAGCTAAAACTATAAATATTCCCGATACTGTAGGGTATAGATTTCCTAATGAAATGGGTGAAATGATAAAAGAGTTAGTTGAGTTTTTCCCAAAAGATATAATTTTTAGCGTGCATTGTCATAATGATTTAGGACTTGCAACTGCAAATTCTCTTTATAGTGTATTAAATGGTGCAAGACAGGTTGAATGTACTATAAATGGACTTGGAGAAAGAGCTGGAAATGCCGCATTAGAAGAGATTGTAATGGCTATTAAAGTAAGACGCGATTTGTTTGATGGGATAGATACGAGAATTAATACAAAAGAGATTTACCCAACAAGCAGACTTGTTGCAAGTGTAACCGGAATTGAACCTCAGCCTAATAAAGCGATTGTGGGAAGAAATGCTTTTGCTCATGAAAGCGGTATTCATCAAGATGGGGTATTGAAACATAAACAAACATATGAAATAATGAGTGCAGAAGATATTGGGCTTGATGTAAAAGATACTATTGTTTTAGGAAAACATAGCGGTCGCCATGCATTAAAGAAAAAGCTTGAGCAATTAGGTTTTAATGATATCAGTGAAGAAGAATTAAACGAAATTTTTATGAAGTTTAAAAAAGTTGCGGATAAGAAAAAAGAGATTTATGACGAAGATATTTTAGCAATTATGAACGAAGCGAGCGATAAAACACCAAAAGTATACGAGCTTATTTCACTTCAATTAAGTGATTGCTCTGAAGGTATGCCAAGTGCTGCTGCTAAAATAAAATTTGAAGATAAAATTTTTACAGATGCAGCAATAGGTGAAGGAACTATTGATGCGGTGTTTAAAGTAATAGATAGAATTAGTGGAATTAGTGGAAGACTTATGGATTATAAAGTTGAAGCCGTAAGTGAAGGTAAAGATGCTTTAGCAAAAGTTATGGTAAAAGTGATTTTTGATGAAAACAAACCTGCCGTTATGGGGCATGGGCTTAGTATCGATACGATGCTTGCAAGTGCAAAAGCATATATAAATGCACTTAATAATTATTTGCATATGAAAGATTTATTAAGCAAAAAGATAAGTTATAAGGATAGTATTTAGATGGAGTATTTAGAAGCTAAGAATGTAGGACCTATAAAAAAGGCTGAATTAAAGTTAAAAAAGATTAATGTTTTTATAGGAAAAAATGGAAGTGGTAAAAGTGTTATAGCAAAAATTTTGCAGGTAAAAAGGGAAAATGAGAGTTTTAAAGATTACGGATTAGATGAGTTTATCACAAATGAATCTATGATAAAGTATAATGGGTATTCAAATAAGATTAAAGTATTTGAAAAAATAATAAATAATATAAAGTCAATTGTTTTATCTGAAGAAAAGATTAATGAAGAACTTCATAATATATTAAAAGCAATTTACTCTCAAAAACAATCTTTTTATATACCGGTAGAGAGAAATTTAGTGCCTTTTTTTT
>CAZEOW010000076.1:0-4503 GCA_964514005.1 uncultured Nautiliales bacterium | reverse complement strand
TAACGCTTTTTTTCAGTTAAAATTTGCATTGTTTCAGCCTATTTAGTCAGTATCTTTTAATTGATAGTGATTATGATATAATTTCAGATAAAAAGGGCTTTTATGAGTAAGTATATTTTTGTAACAGGTGGAGTTTTAAGCTCTCTTGGAAAAGGTATTACATCGGCTTCTATTGCTACTCTTTTACAACATAGTGGTCTTAAAGTATCTATGGTAAAAATTGACCCTTATATAAATGTTGACCCTGGGACTATGAGCCCTTTTGAACACGGAGAAGTGTTTGTTACAGAAGATGGAGCAGAGACAGATTTGGATATAGGTAATTATGAAAGATTTTTAAATAAAAATTTAACTAAAAAAAATAATTTTACAACAGGACAAGTATATTTAAGTGTAATAGAAAAAGAGAGAAGGGGAGATTATTTAGGCAAGACTGTTCAAATTATTCCTCATATTACAGAAGAGATAAAAAATAGAATTAAAGATGTTGCAAAAGATGTTGATGTTTTAGTTGTTGAACTTGGAGGGACAGTTGGAGATATTGAAGGGCTTCCATTTTTAGAAGCTGTTAGACAATTAAAACATGAAGTTGGTAAAAAAAATGCAATGTTTGTACATGTTACACTTATTCCTTATATTAAAGCGGCAGGGGAGCTTAAAACTAAACCTACTCAACATAGTGTGCAAGAGTTAAGAAGAATAGGAATTACTCCTCATATGCTTGTATGTAGAACAGAAAAACATCTTCCAAAAAGTTTAAAAGAAAAATTAGCTGATAGTTGCGATATTGAAAAAGAAGCAGTAATTGAAGCGATAGATGCACCTACTATTTATCAAGTGCCTCTTAATTTTTTAAATCAGGATATTTTAAAACCGATTGCCGAGCAACTAGATTTGGGAGAATTACATCCTGATATGAGTGAATGGAACTATTTAGTAAAAAAAATAATTTCTCCTCAAAAAGAGGTAAAAATAGCATTTGTAGGTAAATATCTTAAATTGAAAGAGTCTTATAAATCTTTAATTGAAGCTCTTATTCATAGTGGAGCTCATCTTGATATGAGAGTAAATATAGAATGGGTTGATAGTGAAGATTTAGAGAAAAAAGATGAAGAAGAAATTAATGATATTTTTTCAGAAGTTAGTGGAATTTTAGTAGCAGGAGGATTTGGAAGTAGAGGAATTGATGGAAAATTAAAAGCTATTAAATATGCAAGAGAAAATAAAATTCCTTATCTTGGAATATGTCTTGGAATGCAACTTGCAGTTATTGAGTTTGCAAGAAATGTTTTAGGGCTTGAATATGCTAATTCTCAAGAATTTGATCCTGATACACCCGAACCTTTAGTTTATTTGATTGATGAATTTATTGATGCAAGTGGTGAGAAACAATTAAGAACTCACACATCTCCTCTTGGAGGAACAATGAGACTTGGGGGGTATGAGTGTTTAATTCAAAAAGATACAAAGCTTTATGAAGCTTATAAAACTGATAAAGTAATAGAAAGACACAGACACAGATATGAAGTAAATGGAGAATATGAAGATGCTTTAAAAGAAAAAGGAATGATTGTAAGTGGAAGAAGTAAAGAAGGACTTATTGAAGCAGTAGAGATAGTTGATCATCCTTGGTTTGTAGCAGTTCAATTTCATCCAGAGTTTACAAATAAATTGAGAAATCCTAATAAAGTGATTATGTCATTTATTGAAAATGCTTATAAAGCTAAAAAGAGTTTTTAATTGTTAGATAAGAAAAAAATTGAAGCTATACTTTCATCTAATATAGAAGAGATTTCATCTTTAGAAATTCCTCACTTTTCTCTTCTTTCTGATATAAAAAAAGCTACTCTTAGAATTTCTCAGGCTATAGATAATAAAGAAAAAATAGTAATAGTTGGTGATTATGATGTTGATGGGGTAGTTAGTAGTGCTTTGATGAAATTATTTTTTGAGAAAATGGGAGTGGATGTAGAAGTTGTTATTCCTAATAGATTTGAAGAAGGATATGGACTTAGTTTAAAACTTTTAAATAGAATATCAGCAGATTTAATTATTACAGTTGATAATGGAATTACATCTTTTGAAGCTGCAAAAGAGTGTAAAAGAAGAGGAATTGATTTAATTATTACAGACCATCATTCTGTTGTAGAAAAGTTGCCTGAAGCTTTTGCTATTGTCAATCCTAAAATTTCTGAAGATTTTCCTTTTAAAGAGATTTGTGGGGCTGAAGTTGCTTGGTATTTGTGTGCAGCAATAAAACATAAAAGAAATTTAAATATTGATTTAAGAGAGTTTTTAGATATGTTAGTAATTGCTATTATTGCAGATGTTATGCCTTTAACTCATATGAATAGAAAACTTACTCAAATGGGACTAAAGAGATTAAAAGTATCTAATAAACCTTTTGTATTGGCTATAAAAGAGTTTTTTCCTTTTAAAGATTTTAATAGTGAGTTTATTGCGTTTCAAATAGCTCCTCGTTTAAATGCAGCAGGAAGAATGGCTGATGCAATGATTGCTTATGAATTTTTAATTTCAAAAGATTATGAGAGGGCTTATAATTTATTTTTAGAGCTTGATAGATTAAATAATTTAAGAAAAGAGACAGAATTAGAAATTTTAGAAAGTATAGAAGTTGCAGATGAAGATTTTATTGTCTCTTATGGAGATTATCATGAAGGGGTTATAGGTATTGTTGCAAGTAGACTTGTTAATAAATATAAAAAGCCTGCTATAGTATTTAGTGAAAAAGATGGTGTTTTAAAAGGAAGTGGAAGAAGTTTAGGAAATATTGATATTTTTGATTTAGTTTTAAAAACAGAAGATTTGTTAGAGAATTTTGGAGGACATAAGTTAGCTTGTGGACTTAGTTTGAAAAAAGAGAATATTTTAGAATTTAAAAATAGAATTCAAAAAGAGATAAATAAATATAAAAGTAGCGATTTTTTTATTGGAGATAATGTATTAGGAGAGTTGCTATTTAGTGAAATAGATGAAGAGTTGATACAAATTATAGAAAAATTTGAGCCTTATGGAGAGGGTAATAAAAAGCCAAAATTTATATCTTCTGTTAATTTTGAATCGGTTGAGAATATAAAAGATAATCATTTTAGGGTAGTAGTTTCTCAAAATAATCTATTTTTTAGGGGAGTTATTTTTAGATATGATAAAGAAATTCCAAATCGTGGTATAATAAAATACTCTTTAAGTCGATTTAATAGTGAAATTCAACTTTTAATAGAGGAGATTTTATGAAAACTCATCCCTTGTTTAGAGGATTAAATGAAAAAGAGTATAAAATTGTTATAAGTTATTTTAAAGAAAAAGATATAAAAAAGGGAGAATTTATTTTAAAAGAGGGAGAATACTCTTCAAAAGCTTTTGTTTTAATAGAAGGAAAAGTAAATGTAATTAAAGCTACTATTTATAATGATGATTATATAGTAACAGATATTGAAGCAGGAGGTAATGAATTTTTTGGAGAAGTAAATTTAATAGATAGAGGGCTCGTAACATCTACTATTCAAGCAAAAACTGATTGTAAAATTTTAGAAATTGAACATAACGAATTTGTAGAACTTATGGATGAATACCCTCATATAGCTATTAAACTATTATGGGTTATTTCTTATGATATAACAAAGCATCTTAGAAAAGCTGATGAAGATGTAATTACTCTTTTTAATGCTTTTGTAGATGTGGTTGAAAATGATTGAAGTTAAAACAAAAGATGGGACTTTAACATTAAAAAGTGAAAAATATAATGAATGTTATCACTCAAGTGAGGGTGCTTTTATTGAAACTTATTATAAACATGTAAAACCTGCTTTTGATTTTGTTAATTTTTTAGGATTAAAAGAAGTAAAGATTTTAGATATATGTTTTGGGTTAGGTTATAATACTCTTGTATCTTTATTGTATAGGCCAAAAGATGTAAAATTAAAAATATTCTCTCCAGAATTAGATTTGGATTTAATTAAATCTCTTAAAAATTTTAATTATCCAGAAGAGTTTCAAAAAATAAAACATATTATAAATAGCTTAATAGATAACTTGTATTATAAAGATGAATTTGTAGAAATTGAAATAGCAATTTCAGATGCAAGAGATTATATTAAAAAACTAAAAGATATAAATATTGTTTATCAGGATGCTTTTTCTCCAAAAGTAAATAAAGAACTTTGGACAATAGAATATTTTAAAGATTTAAAGAAAGTGCTTAATAAGAATAATATTATTACAACTTATTCGGTTGCAACTCCAGTTAGGTGTGCTTTTTATAAATTAGGATTTAATTTATACACACATTCAAGTGATAAAATAAGAAAGGGCACTATAGCTTCTACTTTAGAGTTAAATATTTTTAATCAAGTTAATTTTGAAGAAAAACTAAAAAGAGTTGAGTGTCATACGCTTAATGACTAAAGAGTGACAAATTTTTGAAAAATATTACATTTTTTATTCACTTTTTTGTAATTTTTAGATATAATTTTACTCCCCCCC
>CAZEOW010000075.1:0-4512 GCA_964514005.1 uncultured Nautiliales bacterium | reverse complement strand
GAATATTTTGTTATATCATTTGCGAAAGAATTGATTAATTTTAAAGAGTTTGATAAAAATAGATTAAAAGCATCCTTTAATAAATATATAAAACCAAAAAAAGAGGAATATGAAGAAATAATTAAAGAGATAAAAGAGCTAAAAGAAGTTAATATAGCTATTTTATCCCATATTGCAAATTCATTAATTTTAAAATTACTAAAGTAACTTAATTATTTTATTTGCAAGAGCCATATCAACATCTCCTCTTGCTTTTAACCTTTTCATAATTTCGCCAATCTTTTTATCTCCAATCTCTTCAATAATATCTTTTATAATTTTAGTAGTTTCTTCTTCATTTAACATTTTAGGTAAAAACTCTTCATAAATACTCAATTCTTTTTCAGCTTCTTTTATACCGGCATCAATTGACTCTTTTGCCATTTTTGCTAATTTTTTAGCAGCTTCTGCTATAATCTTTTCTGTAACATCTTCATTTTTTTCTTTTGCAATTTTTTGAGCAGTATCTACTAACATCATTAAAGCATTCGCTTTTGTTTTATCTTCTTTTTTTGCTTTAATCATCATTTTCTTTAGTTCTATTATTGTCATATTATTCCTTTTTTCGATAAATTATATCAAATTTTAAAATCTAATTAAAACCCCTATTCCTAAATATTGATTATCAGTAATGCTTTCTGGTTCATAAATTTGATAAATATTCCCATTTAAATATAAATTTACATTTTCAGATTTACTAATATGCCAATGATTATAACGATAAAATAAAGAAAAAATAAACCTTTTATAATGAAAATATAAAGGTAGTAAAACTCCATACCCTCTAGTAAAGCCAAGATTTATAGTAGGCTCATTACCTAAATATACCTTTAATTGAGGATTTAAAGCCATATTCCAATATATTTTTGGAAAAAAGAGTATATTTTTATATTTAAAAGGATAAAATGCATTAGCTCCCATATAATACCAATAATATTGTTCATTATAATCATAAATACTATCACTTTTTCCCCTATTCCAAAATCTATATCCAAAATTTATACCAAAAAATCCAATTTTTCTTAACCATTCAAAATTAAAAATATAAACCCCCTTTTGTCTGTTTTTTATAGGTGTTCCATCATTTAATGCTCCATTATAAGCACTATTTCCTCCTATAAACAAAAAAGAAAACTCATCTTTTTTAGTAATGGCTTTAATTTTAATTCCATTTATTTCAAATGGTTTAGAATAATCTCTATCTATTACTTTATTATTTTTTATTTCTTTATAATTCATTTCTAAAGTTATATAATTTATATTTAAATTAGTTGCATATAACACTGTAAAAAAGAATATTAATAATCTCAAATTAACCCCTTTTTGTTATAATTTTAGCCAAAAAAGGTAAATAATGAAACTTTGGAGTGGAAGATTCACTAAAGGCAGTGCAAAAATTCTTGATGAATTCAATGCATCAATTCCGTTTGATAAAGAATTATATATTGAAGATATTGAAGGAAGTATTGCTCATTCTCAAATGTTAGCAAAACAAGGAATTTTAACTGATGATGAAGCAAAAAAGATTAAAGAAGGTCTCTTAAGAATCAAAGAAGAGATAGAAAACGGCGAATTTGTTTGGGATATAGCCGATGAAGATATTCATATGGCAATAGAAAAAAGACTGATTGAACTTATTGGTGATACGGGTAAAAAACTACACACTGCAAGAAGCAGAAATGACCAGGTGGCTGTAGATTTTAGAAGATGGGTTCTAAAAAGAAATTTAGAATTTGCTAAAAAAGTAAAAGAATTAATAGAAGTATTCGTAAATATTACAAAAAGCCACACAGATACTCTACTTCCGGGAATGACTCACTTGCAACACGCACAGCCTATAAGTTTTGCATATCATATGCTGGCATATGCGAGTATGTTTAAAAGAGATTATGAAAGATTTATAGAAAGTTACAAAAGAAACAATAAAAACCCTTTAGGATGTGCAGCCCTTGCAGGGACTCCGCACAATATCGATAGATTTGAAACTACAAAAGCATTAGGGTTTGACGAGCCTACAATTAACTGTCTTGATACTGTAAGTGATAGAGATTTTGCTCTTGAGATACTTTTTAATATCTCTATGCTTATGATGCACGCAAGCAGAATCTCTGAAGAACTTATCATCTGGTCAACAAGCGAATTTGGTTTTATTACCTTAAGTGATGAATATTCAACCGGAAGCTCTATTATGCCCCAAAAGAAAAACCCAGATGTGCCAGAACTTATAAGAGGAAAAACAGGAAGAGCTTATGGTAACTTAATAGCACTACTAACCGTTATGAAAGGTTTACCTCTTGCCTACAATAAAGATACACAAGAAGATAAAGAAGGTGTATTTGATAGTGTAAAAAATGCTCTTATTTCCATAGAAATACTCAAAGAAACCCTAAAAACTATGACGGTTAATAAAGAAAATATGTATAAAGCCTGCAAAAAAGGACATCTCACTGCTACTGATTTAGCAGATTATCTTGTGAATAAAGGTGTTCCTTTTAGAGAGGCTCATCATATAACAGGACGTGCTGTAGCACTAGCTGAAAGTAAAGGAATAGATTTAAGTGATTTAAGTTTAGAAGAGCTAAAAAGTATCGATAAAAGAATTGGTGATGATTTGGATTTGAGTCTTGAAAATTCAATGAAATCAAGAAAAAGCTACGGAGCTACCGCATCTGAGAGAGTAAAAGAACAAATTAAATATTTTGAAAAATTTTTAAAGGAGAGTGAATGATAAAAATAAAACATATCGAGGGACATAAATTTGAAGCTACAAACGGTAAAGAAATTCTAGGAATTGATACGGATAAATACTCACCTGTTCAGCTTTTCATAACAGGTATGGGTAATTGTTCGCTTTTTGATGTTGTAGAAATGGCAAAAAATAGAGGTTTTGAAATATCAAATACACAAATGGAAATTGAATACAAAAGAAAAGATACATTTCCTAAAATATTTACTGAATTTCATCTAATTTATAAGTTTGATACAAATGCAGATACAGTTACTGCAAAAAGATGGGTGTTGAGTTCACTTGAGACTTATTGCAGCGCTATTAATACAGTAAGAACTACAAGTAAAATATTTTATACTATAATTGTAAACGAAGAAACAATAGCATATAAAGAATCTATCATCTCTGGAAATGGCAAGATGGAACTTGAAAGTTTTGAAGATGATGATGACGGATTTGGATGTGCATGCTGTAATGCCTAAAATATTAGTTTTATGTACTGGCAATAGTTGCAGAAGTATAATGGCGGAAGCTATTATTAATGCTTATACTAATTTTAAAGCTAAAAGTGCAGGAACAAAACCAAAAAACAGAGTACATCCTTATGCAAAAAAAGTATTAAAAGAAAAAGGAATATGGAAAGAGTCATACTATTCAAAAGATATATCTGAAGTAATTGAAGAAGAGTTTGAATTAGTTATAACAGTATGTAATTCGGCAAAAGAAAGTTGCCCGGTTTTTCCAAAAAAAACAAAAACTCTTCATATTCCCTTTGAAGACCCAGACGGAAAAGATTATAGCTTTTTTATAAAGACTTTTGAAGATATAAAAACAATATTATTGCCAAAAATTACAGAATATTTAAAAAACTAAATCAATACCATCGCTTTAATTTGATATAATTTACAAAAAAGGATTTAAATGAAAGTTGTATTAGCTTATAGTGGAGGACTTGATACAAGTGTTATTCTTAAATGGTTACAAGAAAAATATAATGCAGAAGTTGTAACATTTACAGCCGATATAGGTCAAGGTGAAGAAGTTGAAGAAGCAAGAGCTAAAGCAATAAAACTTGGAGTAAAACCTGAAAATATTTTTATTGAAAACCTAACAGAAGAGTTTGTTAAAGATTATGTTTTTCCAATGTTTAGAGCAAATACGATATATGAAGGAGAATATCTTCTTGGGACTTCAATTGCAAGACCACTTATTGCAAAAAGACAAATAGAAATCGCTCGTAAAGTTGGAGCCGAAGCAGTAGCACACGGAGCAACAGGAAAAGGAAATGACCAGGTAAGATTTGAGCTAGGATATTATGCATTAAAACCTGATATTAAAGTAATAGCTCCTTGGAGAGAGTGGGACTTAAATAGCCGTGAAAAACTTCTTGCATATGCCGAAAAACATGGAATTCCTATTCAAAAACATGGTAAAAAATCCCCTTATTCTATGGATGCAAATTTACTTCATATTTCATATGAAGGTGGTATCTTAGAAGATCCTTGGGCAGAGCCTGAAGAGGATATGTGGAGATGGACAGTTAGCCCTGAAAAAGCACCTAACACACCAGAATATATAGAAATAGATTTTGAAAAAGGTGATGCGGTTGCAATAAACGGTAGTAAAATGAGTCCTGCAAAGATTCTTGAAACTTTAAATGAATATGGCAAAAAACATGGAATTGGTAGAATTGACATAGTAGAAAATAGATTTGTTGGAATGAAAAGTAGAGGTTGTTATGAAAC
>CAZEOW010000074.1:0-4651 GCA_964514005.1 uncultured Nautiliales bacterium | reverse complement strand
TGGCACCAACGAAGTTGGTAGGGTTGGTGTGGCTACCTGTGAAGCAGGAAGCTCCGCCATGGATGGTTGGGTAGGGGGCGGAGTGGTTCACTCAATTTTAACTTAAATAATTTTCTAATAAATATTTAGCTACCATTGAATCTATTCTTCCATCTCTTTTTTGTTTTATTTTTCCTTTTATTTCTTCTTTTATTATTTCACTTGAAAAGCTCTCATCTATATATTCTATTTTTCCTTTAAAATCTATTAAAGAGACAAAATGTTTAATTCTAATTTGCATCTCTTCATTTGTAAGGGGTATGCCTACTACTAAAGTAGTAGCTTTAAATTCTTTTAGAATATTTTTTATTTCATTAGCTGCTTGGTTTCTATTTTTTCTTATAATAGCTTTAAGAGGGATTACTACAGATTTATTAGGAGTATATGCTACTCCTATTCTTTTTAATCCTACATCTATTGCAATAATTGTTTCCATATTTGTGCCTTTTTCTGAAGATTTAGTTTTGCATTTAAAGGACTTGGGCTTGGTAAATAGATAGGATTTATATTAAGTTTTTTTACTATTTTTTCAGCAAGTCTTGAAGTAACAGCAACTTTTTCAATATTAGGATATTCTTTTAGCAAAGAAGGGATATCGCATGGTTTTATTATTTCTAAGTTATCATCTCTTGAATTGTTGTTTTTTCTTTTACATTCGCATATACTATCCCACAAAGCAATTTTATGTTTTTTAAGAAATTCTATTTTTTCTTTTATAGTAGCAGGTTTTTCTTTGAATATTAAACTTAAAATATCCCAAAATTGATTTTTAGGATGAGAATAGTAAAAACTGTTTTCAAAAGATTTAATAGATGGAAAAGTGCCTAGAATTAAAATTTGACTATCTGGAAAAATAATAGGTTTAAATGGGTGTTTAAAAATAGACTTTTCCATTTTTAATTTCAACCTTTCCTTCAAGTTCCATTTCAAATAGTTGATTTCCATATATTTTTAGTGCTTCATTTAAAGTTAATATTTTATTGTTTTCTTTTATATTAAATTGTTCTAAAAATTCGTCTATATCCCATATAACTTCTGCTTGATTTGTTTTTGCAAGAAAATTTGTTCCAGTGCTTTCATTTATTCTATGAGGTAAAACATAAACTTTTTTATTAAATTTTTTAGCCCACTCAAAACTTTTCATACTTCCACTTTTAATATTTGCTTCTGGAATAATTACAAATTCACTAAGGGCTATTATAATTCTATTTCTTTCTATAAATGTATATTTTTTAGGTGAATAATTTTTTTCGTATTCACTAATTATTAATCCTTGTTTTTCAATCTCTTTTATTAAATGTTCATTTGCTTTAGGGTAAATTATATCTAAAGAGGATGGAGAGACCATAATCGTATTAGGAAGAGCGTTTTCATGAGCTACTTTATCTATTCCTAAAGCTCCTCCGCTTATTATGACAAATTTTTCTGATAATCTTTTTGCAAGAAGCTTTGTTATTTCTTTAGAATATTTAGAAGCTTTTCTACTCCCTACAATAGCTACTTTTTCTTTATATAAAAGTTCTATATTGCCCTTGTAAAATAGAGAAAAGCCACTAAAGTTAATGTGTTTTAAGCTCATCTATATAAACTACTTTTACTTTTTTTAACTCTTTTAAAGAATCTTTAATTGCCTGAAAAGTTACTTCATATGGATGACCAATAGCAATAGCATATCCTTTTTCTTTAGCTAGCTCAATTGCTTTTTTTAGCTGTTTTTTTATGTATTCAACATTTCTTATATTATCTAAAAATATATTTCTTTCATATAGAGTAAGATTAAACTCTTTATTAACTCTTTTTGATACCGAATAAGGAGTGGTTCTTGAGTCTACAAAATTTATATTCAAATACTTTAAAGCTTTAAATAACTTTTTCATTGCTTCTTTATTTGATGTAAATTTGCTTCCTGTATGATTATTTATAAATTTTGCATTAGGAAATAGAGATTTTACTGCTATTAGAGTTCCTAATATCTTTTCATAAGAGTCGTTTGTTTCTAATGTATGCTCTTCTGGTCTATTAAAATGCATAGCTTCCATAGGCATATGAACCATATAATGTTTAAACTCTTTTGCATATTTAGGAGTGTTAGGATGAATAGATGTTGGCGGGAAAAATGACGGTGTTATATGTAGAGGAATAGATTTTAGCCAATAAATCTCTTTTTTAAATGCCATATCATCTATTATAATTACTAATTGAGGTTTATGTTTTAAATTAACTTTTTCTTTTTTTTTATTTTTTTTGGTAGTAGATTTATTTTGTTTAGGTATTATGGAACAAGCATAATCTAATGCTTCTGACGGTAAAGTGTCTTTTTCAAGAAAAGATTGCTGTTTTTTTATAGTTTCTTGTAAATTTTTTACTTTTTCTTTTAACTGTTTAATCTCTTTTTTAGACTGTAGCAGTTCAGTATTATATTTGCTATAAGAAATATAAATTCCTGCGCTAAAAAATAAAAGCCCTATACTAATTAGAAGTAAAACATTAACTACTATTTTTTTCATTTTTCAAGAACTATTTCAACTTCTAATGTTTCTATATCTTGATTTGAGTTTGTTTTGATATTAACATCTTTTATTTTTATATATTTTCTAACAACATTTATTAAATCTTTTTTCATTTCATCTAAATTGTCTATTTTAGTATGGGCTCTTTCATAAGCTAACATCATCATTAGTCTATCTTTTGCTACATCACCAGATTTTTTCTTTTTAAAAATAGAAAATAAACTCATTTAAAAAGTCCTTTAATTTTTTCTAATATTCCTTTTTTTGTTTTTATATCTAAAAATTCAACTTTTTCACCTTCGATTCTTCTTGCAATTCTTCTAAAAGCTTCTCCTACCATTGATTTTTGATTTAAAGATATAGGTTCTCCTAAATTTGTAGATTTTACTATATCTTCATCATCTGGCACAAGTCCTATTAAAGGAAGTGCTAAAATGTGTAATACATCATCAGTTGATAGCATTTCTCCTTTTTCTACAAGTTCAGGTTTTATTCTATTAATTATTATATGTTTTTGAACTTCTTGACCTTCTTGAGCTTTTTTACTTTTTGCATCTATTATCCCTATTACCCTATCAGCATCTCTTACAGAACTAATCTCTGGTGTAGTTACAACTAAAGCTCTATCTGCTAAATAGATAGAGTGTTCAAATCCGCTTTCAATTCCTGCAGGTGAGTCTATTATTACATAATCAAACTCTTTTTTCAGATTTTCTATTAAGTTAGCTACTTTTCCTTTATCTAATACATTTTTATCTTTTGTTTGACTTGCTGGAATGAAGTGTAAATTAGAGACTCTTTTATCTTTAATAAGAGCTTGAGCAATATTACATCTTCCTTCCATTATATCTACAACATCATATACAATTCTGTTTTCAAGCCCTAAAATCATATCCAAATTTCTTAGTCCTATATCAAAATCTATTGCTACAACTTTTTTTCCTAAATTTGCTAAAGCTGCTGAAATATTGGCAGTTGTAGTTGATTTTCCAACTCCGCCCTTTCCACTTGTTATTGTAATTACTTGACCCATATTTCTCCTTTAGATAACTTACAAAAACTTTTTTTTAGCTTTTGTAAATTATCCCAAGAGAAAAATTAGTTTTTCTCTGGGTCAACGATTTTATTTTGAGTAATCCACGGCATCATTTCTCTTAATTTTTTACCTGTTTGTTCGATTAGGCTATTTTCAGTATTTCTTCTTTCTGCATTCATTCTTACATATCCAGCTTTTCTTTCTAAAATAAAGTCTTTTGCAAATTTACCATTTTGAATCTCTTTTAAAATTTCTTTCATTGCTTTTTTAGACTCTTCTCCTATTACTCTTGGTCCACTTACATAATCTCCATATTCTGCAGTATTTGAAATAGAGTATCTCATATTTGCAATACCACCTTCATACATTAAATCTACAATTAATTTTAATTCATGTAAACATTCAAAATATGCCATTTCTGGTGCGTATCCTGCTTCTGTTAGAGTTTCAAATCCAGCTTGAACTAAAGCTGTTACTCCTCCACATAACACTGCTTGTTCACCAAAAAGGTCTGTTTCAGTTTCATCTTTAAATGTAGTTTCAATAATTCCTGTTCTTCCTCCTCCAATTGCACTTGCATAACTTAAAGCAAGTTGTTTTGCTTCTTCACCACCTTGATATACTGCAATTAAATCTGGAATTCCTCCACCTTTTACAAATTCACTTCTTACTGTATGACCTGGTGCTTTTGGTGCAACCATAATAACATTTAAGTCTTCTCTTGGTTTTATAAGTCCAAAATGAATGTTAAATCCGTGGCCAAACGCTATAGTTGCCCCTTCTTTTAAATTAGGTTCAATTTCATTATAGTAAACATCTGGCTGAATCTCATCAGGAAGTAAAATCATAACCACATCGGCATTTTTTACCGCTTCTTTTACAGGTAATACTTCAAAACCTTGATTTTCAGCCTTTTTCCAAGATTTACTTCCTTCTTTTAGTCCTACTACTACATCTACTCCTGAATCTCTAAGGTTTAGAGCATGAGCGTGTCCTTGAGAGCCAAATCCTATCATTGCTACTTTTTTACTTTTAATAATATTTAAATCACAATCTTTATCATAAT